>CAJKRH010000009.1 GCA_905202255.1 uncultured Ruminococcus sp. | reverse complement strand
ATAGAGCTATACCACAACATCTTGTAGTATAGCCCTATTGGAGCGGGCGACGGGAATCGAACCCGCATATTCAGCTTGGGAAGCTGATGTTCTGCCACTGAACTACGCCCGCCAAAAAAAGCTTCGCACGCGCGAAGCCTCTGGAGCTGGTGATGTGACTTGAACACACGACCTGCTGATTACGAATCAGCTGCACTACCGACTGTGCTACACCAGCAAAAACAGCGAATTACGCTAACCTCTAAGCGAAATTGCTAAAATATTTTACCATAGGTATTGCAATTTGTCAAGTAAAATTGTAAAATAAACAAGGAGAAAAATAAAAAAATTTTTGATAGCAATATTTGAGAGGAAAACCGATGAATTTAACAGATTTATCCTGCGTGCGCGATATCATGCAAAGGCACGGCATCGCGCCGCAGAAAAGATACGGGCAGAACTTTCTCATAAACCCGACTGTTGTCGCGCGGATAGCCGATACCTGCGCCGACAGGGAAGCGGGCGTTATCGAGATAGGTCCCGGCATAGGCACGCTCACGCGCGAGCTTTCGCCGAGATTTCGCAAGGTGGTGGCGCTTGAGATAGATACGAGTCTCATCCCCGTGCTCGGCGAGACGCTGGGCGACCTTGACAATGTGAAAGTGATAAATGCGGACGCGATGAAAACCGACCTTGCCGCACTTGTGAAAGAGGAATTTGACGGGATGCCCGTCTATGTCTGTGCAAACCTGCCTTATTACATAACCTCGCCGATTGTAATGAGCCTGCTCGAATCGGGCGGCATATTTGAGGCGGTGACTGTGATGATTCAGAAGGAGGTAGCCGACCGTTTCTGCGCCGGGGCGGGAAGCGCTGATTACGGTGCGATAACGCTGGCGGTGAATTATTACTCCGAGGTGGAAAAATGCTTCAATGTCGCGCCCGGCAATTTCATGCCGCCGCCGAAAGTGACTTCTTCCGTTATCAGGATGAACATACGAAAAGAACCGCCCGTTTCCGTGCGCGACAGCGAAAATATGTTCCGCATAATAAAATATGCCTTTGCCTGCCGCAGAAAAACGCTTGTGAACGCGCTCTGTACCTCGTCTCCGAAATGCGGCAAGGAGGAAGTCATCCGCATTCTGGAGAAGCTCGGTTATGACCCGAATATCCGCGGAGAGAGACTTGCTCTCTCCGATTATGCGTGCATATCCGATGAACTGACTGTATGACGGCGCATAAAATAACATAAGGGAAAAATCAGCGGAGGGCATAATGAACAAAAAACTTAATGATTTTCTGAATTATATAAAAGGAAAGCGCGTCGCCCTGCTCGGCTTCGGAATAAGCAATTCTTCGATAGTCGATTTTCTGCTCGGAGCGGGTGCGGAGGTCACCGTGCGCGATAAAAAAGAAAATATCGCGGGGCGCGACGGATATGAGGCACGCGGAGTGCGGTTTATAGCGGGAGAGGAGTATCTCTCGGGTATGGATGAGGATATTATTTTCCGCTCGCCGGGTATACGCGCCGATACGCCCGAGATATCGGAAGCCATCGCGCGCGGCGCTGTGCTGACGGGGGAAATGGAGGCTTTCTGCTCGCTTTTCGCGGGGCGCATATACGCTGTGACGGGAAGCGACGGAAAAACGACCACGACGACGATAATACATAAAATTCTCACAGAAGAGTACAGGGATGCGGACAGGAAAATATATCTCGGAGGAAATATCGGTTTCCCGCTTCTTTCGAAGATAGGCGAAATGAGCGAAAACGATATCGCGGTTCTGGAGCTGTCGAGCTTTCAGCTCTCTACGATGAAATTTGCTCCGCATGCCGCCGTAGTGACCAATATCACGCCTAATCACCTCAACTGGCACAGAGACATGGCGGAATATATCGAATGCAAAAAGAATATTTTCCGCGGCATGACGGGCGGCAGGCTCGTTGTCAACGACGGAAACGACATAACGCGTGATTTTGTAAATCCCGCCGGCGAAACTGTGCGCTTTTCCTCAAAAGGGAAGCCGCGCGGCAAGTCGGTATATCTCGACGGCAGGGAGATTTTCTTCTGCGACGGAGAAAACCGCGAGCGCATAATGAGTCTTGATGATATAAAGCTGCGCGGTATGCACAATGTCGAAAACTACATGGCGGCGATAGCGGCACTGCACGGCGAAGTGAAAACGAAAAGCATACTTGCCGTTTCGCGTTCTTTTGGCGGAGTGAAGCACAGAATAGAGCTTATCTGCGAGCACGGCGGAGTGAAATACTACAACAGCTCGATAGATACAAGTCCGACGCGCAGTATCGCGGCACTTGTTTCTTTTGACGAGAAGCTGATAGTCATCTGCGGCGGATATGACAAGCATATTCCGATAGAACCGCTCATTCCCGTGCTCTCGGAGCGGGCAAAGGCTGTCTTTGCCACAGGGCAGACCGGGCGTGAGCTTGCGGAGAAGCTCGTCGCATACGGCGGAGCTGAAAAGCCCGCGTATATAAGCTACACGGAGAGCTTTGATGATGCCGTCCGCTCGGCTCTCGCATATGCGACGGCAGGCGATACGGTGATACTTTCTCCTGCGGCGGCAAGCTTTGATGCGTTTGCAAATTTCGAGGAGCGCGGAGAGCGTTTTCGCGCGACAGTAAAAGAATATATTGAAAGAGAAAAATAAACGGAGGTAAAAATGGACACGAAAAAACTGCTTTTTGACATATGCTCATGCATGAGCATATCGGGTTTTGAGTACAGATGCGAAAAGAAGCTTCGCGAGATTGTTATGCCGTATTTTGATGAGTACATAGGCGACAGTGCGGGCAATCACATTTTCGTAAAGAAATCCAAGTCGGCAAACGCGCCGAAGCTGCTCATAGACACCCATTACGATGAGGTGGGACTGATGGTGAAGGGAATCACCGACGAGGGATTTCTTCGCGCTTGCTCTGTCGGCGGCGTGGACGCGAGAATTTTCCCCGCGAGCGAGCTGACAGTCTATGCTCCCGAAAAGGAGATATGCGGCGTGGTGGTGAAAAAAGCGCCGCACGCACGCACGCCCGATGAGGCGGGCAAGCTGACAGCCGTGACAAATCTGCTTGTGGACACGGGCTTTTCCAAGGCGGAGCTTGAGGAGATGGGCATAGGGATAGGCACGCCTCTCGGCATGGCGAAAAACTATATTTCGCTCTCGGACGATGTGGTGAGCGGTCAGAGCTTTGACAATAAATCCTGCTGTGCCGCCGCGGTGTATGCCGTTTCCATGCTCGGCGACTGCGGATGCGATATATATCTTTCCATGTCGGCAAAGGAGGAGGTCGGTCACCGCGCGGCTTCAAGCGCGGCTTATACGGTAGATCCCGACTATGCCATAGCAATAGATGTGGGGCTTGGTCTTGCGCCGGGCGGCGACAAGAAGAGCAATCCGAAGCTCGGAGAGGGCGCATGCATTTCCGTTTCCGCGATACTTGACAGGAAATGGACGGAGACGATACGCGGGATTGCGAAGAAAAACGAGATTCCGCTCCAGACGATAGTCGAAGCCTGCGGCACCGGCACCCATGCGGATGAAATAGAGGCTGTACGCCTCGGCATACCGACGGCACTGCTCAGCCTGCCGATAAACTTTATGCATACGGGCGTGGAAACGCTTTATATGAGCGATTTCGAAGCCACGGCAAAGCTGCTCTGCGCCGTTATAAACGATAAATTCGGAGGTGAGGCGAAATGACGGAATACGGATATAATCTGCTCGGCAGGCTCTCGGAGATATTTGCTCCCGCGGGCTGTGAGGACGCTGTAATCTCTGCGATAGAGGCGGAAATCGGCGCATACTGCGATGAACTGCGCCGCGACAGAGCAGGAAATCTTATAGCCCTGATAAAGGCGGAAAAGCCATGCGGCAAGCTGCTTTTCGCGACGAACGCCGATGAGGTCGGCTTCATGATAACAGATACCGATGACGACGGCAGGCTATATATCACGCCGCTCGGACCCATCGAAACGGACACGCTTTCGGGCAGGCAGGTCTATGTAGGCAACAGCGAAAAAACAAGCCTTGCCGTTGCCTGTGCAAAGCCGATACACGAGCAGTCCGGCGATGAGCGGAGCAAGCCCACCGCATGGGACAAGCTCTATATTCAGACAGGCGTGAAAAAGGTCGGAGAGCAGAGCATCAAGGCAGGCGACTTCGGCACATTCCGCGGCAATTTCGGAGAAATAGGTCATAATATCAAGGGCAAAGCGCTCGATACGAGAGCGGACTGCGCTATCCTCTGCGAGATGATAAAGCGCATAAAGGAAGAAAACATACCGCATGAAAACGACCTGTATTTTGCTTTCACGGTTCGCGGCAAGCTGAACCGCTCGGGTGCTGTCAATGCGGCGCGCGGCATCGCGGCGGAAAGAGCCGTGGTGCTCGAATATGCGCCCTGCGCCGATATAAGCGAGATTCCCGGTCAGTTTGTCTGTGCGAGACTCGGAGGAGGCGCCGTGCTTCCGCTCGCCGATATGAAAACGATTTTTGCCGGCGACGATACGGCGGCTCTCATAGGCGAAGCCGAGGCGCGAGGAATAAAATATCAGATAAAGGGCGTTGTCACCGGAGCGGGAGACGCCGCATATTATCAGCGCGACGGCGGCTCGGGGACAGTGGCTCTGGCGATGCCCTGCCGCTATCCGAATACGGCTTCATGCGTGATAAATAAAGAAGATTACGATTCTGTGCTTGCGCTTTCGCTCGCACTTGTGAAATAAGGAGGAAATTATGTTTGCACAACTGAAAAAATTCATTCTCGCTTCCGGCGTTTCCGGAAACGAAAAAGGTATAAGCGCCGTTATAGCCGCAGATATAGCGCCGTATGTCGACGAGGTTTACAGCGACGCGATGGGAAATCTTATCGCGCATAAGAGGGGCAGACGCGAAAACGCAAAGAAACTCATGTTTGCGGCGCATATGGATGAAATAGGATTTATGGTAACATTCATAGATGAAAAGGGCTTCCTGCGCACGACAAAAATGGGCGGTATAAACTATGCCGCAGCGGCTTTTTCCTCCGTCGTATTTGATAACGGGACGGTCGGTGCGATTGTTCCCGACGGCAGAACGGCACCGAAGGATTATCGCCCAGAGGTTTTCTATGTCGATATCGGAGCCAAGGATAAAAAGGATGCCGAGCGCCGCGTGAAGATAGGCGATTTCTGCCGCGTGGCACCGAGCCTGCAGAAGCTCTGCGGCGCACGCGTATGCGGCAGACCGCTCGATGACAGAATCGGTTGCTATATGCTTTTTGAAACGGCAAAGGCGATGAAAAACTGCGAAAACGATACATATTTCGTTTTCACCGTGCAGGAGGAGGTCGGCGTTCGCGGCGCGAAAACCTCTGCTTTTGAGATTCAGCCCGATTATGCCGTTGCCGTCGATATAGGCGGATGCGGCGATACGCCTAACTGCGCGCCCATGGCGATAACAATGGGCAAGGGCGCGGCGATTAAACTCAAGGACGGCATGGTCATCTGCCATGAAAAGATGATTTCGCTCATGAAAAATATCGCCGCAGAGAGAAAGATTCCTTATCAGCTTGAGATACTCGAGAGCGGCGGCACGGATACCTGCATGCTTCAGCAGGCGGCGGGCGGATGTATCGCGGGTGCTGTTTCCATGCCGACGAGATACGGTCACAGCGGAGTTGAAATAATCGATATGAACGATGCAAAATCCGGCATAGATATCATGACGGGACTTTGCGAAACGGTTCTTGACTGAGGAGAGAAAAATGCAGTTTTCCGATAGAATAATAAAGCTTACGGCAGAGGCGGAAAGAGAACTTCGCCCGCAGTTTGACGAATTTGATCGCATCGCGTATGTAAATACAGCCCGTGTGCTGGAAGCTTTTTCGGCACACAGGGTATCGGAGGCGATGTTCGCGCCATCCACAGGCTATGGCTACGGCGATATCGGCAGAGATGCGCTTGATGCGATATATGCCGATGTTTTCGGCGCGGAGGCGGCTTTTGTGCGCCATAATATAGTAAACGGCACGCAGGCGATAGCGATAGGTCTTTTCGGTTTGCTCCGCCCGGGTGATCTCATGCTTTCCGTCACGGGAAAGCCGTATGATACGCTGAATGAAGTGATAGGCGCGGATATAAAGAACGGCGACGGCTCGCTTGCCGATTTCGGCATAAAATACGATGATGTGAATCTGCTTTCCGATGGCGGCGTGGATTATGCGGGTATAGAAAAGAAAATAGCAGAATACGGCGACAGCATAAAGGTTATTTTCATCCAGCGCTCCAAGGGATATATGAACCGCCCGACACTCGCGGCAAGTGAAATAGGCGAGATAATAAAATTTGTGAAAGCGAGATGCCGTGCATATGTTGCCGTGGATAACTGCTACGGCGAATTTTGCGACGAAGCGGAGCCTACGGCATATGGCGCCGACCTTATCATGGGTTCGCTCATAAAGAATCCCGGAGGCGGCATGGCGGAATGCGGCGGTTATATCGCTGGTACAAAACGCGCAGTGGAACTTGCTTCATACAGGCAGACGACCGTCGGCATCGGCACGGAATGCGGCGCCACGATAGGGCAGAACAGAAATATGTTCAAGGGCTTTTTCTACGCTCCGCATACGGTGGCTCAGGCAAAGAAAACGGCGGCGCTCGCGGCTTATATTTTCGATAAGCTCGGTTATCCCGTGGAGCCGGCATGGAGCGATGAACGCCATGATATAATTCAGACGGTGCGCCTCGGCACTCCTGAGGGACTTTGCGCTTTCTGCCGCGGAATCCAGTCGGGTTCGCCCGTTGACGCTTATGTCACGCCCGAGCCTTGGGATATGCCCGGATATGCGGATAAGGTTATCATGGCGGCAGGCACATTTGTTTCGGGTGCTTCGATAGAACTCTCCGCAGACGGTCCGCTCCGCCCGCCATATACGGCGTTTTTCCAAGGGGGACTCACATATGAGAGCGGCAAATATGCCATCATGACAGCGGCGGATATGATAATCTCGGGAAAATAAACGAAAATTTTCTAAAAAGACGGTTGCTTTTTGTGACCGTCTTTTTGCGTGTAAAAAAATATTTTTCATGTGCTTTATTTTGACAAAATAGTACGGCGGTGCTGTGTATAATAGAGTTATAGGAAGCTATGCGGAGGCGGTTTTTTGGAGTACATATACGGCGATGTGCTTTTTGTGATAAATTTTTGCATGGATTTTCTTTCGCTTTACATATCCGGCAAGCTGATGCATATGAAAATGAGCCGACTGCGGCTCATAATTGCCGCGACAATAGGCGGCATATACGGTGTTGTTGCCGTGGCATATCTTTCGGGCTTTGCGGAGAAAGCGGCTTCCTTACTGCTCGGCATTGTCGTGTGTATGACGGCGCATTATCATAAGAATATAAAGCGCTTTGCCGCTGTTTTCGCTTTGTTTTTCGGCGTGAGTCTTTTTATGGGAGGGGCTATGACTTTCATATATTCAAATCTCGGGAAATATAAAAATTATATTCAGGTTGGAGGTGCGATATATACCGTGCTTGATGATATACCACTATATGTTTTTGCGATAATAGCCGCCGCTTCGGTTTTGCTCTCGTGGATAGTCGGGCGCATTTTTTCACGCAAGAAAAATACCGCCGTCTGCGAAGCGATAGTGGATTTCGGCGGGAAGAGAAGCGAGATACGGTGCATGGTGGACAGCGGAAATCTGCTCTGCGACCCGATTAGCGGCACGCCTGTGATGTTTATCTCGGAAAAAGAAAAGGATATCATTCCGAAAGCCCTGCACGAAGCACTCGACGGCAAAACGGACGGGCTTGATTTTGATATAATAAGGAAACTGCGTTTCATTCCCGCATCCACCGTAGCGGGGAGCAGGGTGGTTGTTGCCGCCGTTCCCGATACGGTATATATAAAGGTTGGCGGAACGGATTACGAGGCGAAAAAGGTATATATTTCTGTCGACCGCGACGGCAATGATTTCGGCGGCTACAGCGGCATAGTTCCGCTGTCGCTCTGCAACTGAAGGAGGTAAACTCATGTTTTTTTACAGAATAAAAATGTTTTTCTCGCGGCTTTTCCTGCGTCTGCGATTTCGCGGAGAAACGCATTATATCGGCACGGCGGAAACTCTTCCGCCGCCGCTTTCTCCCGAGGAAGAGGAGGAAATACTGGGGCTTCTCGATGAAAACAGAGAAAACCGCCGCAAGCTTGTGGAGCGGAATCTGCGCCTTGTGGTCTACATAGCGAAGAAATTTGAAAATACGGGAATCGGGCTTGAGGACTTGATTTCCATAGGCACGATAGGACTGATAAAGGCGGCAAACACATTCCGTCCCGACAAGAATATCAAGCTTGCGACATATGCCTCGCGTTGCATAGAAAACGAAATACTCATGTATATACGCAAGAGCGGAAATATCAAGACGGAGCTTTCCTTTGACGAGCCGCTGAGCACCGATTGGGACGGAAACGAGCTGCTCCTCTCGGATGTTCTCGGCGACGATGAGGGAGTGGGCAAAAAGCTGGAGGACGAGGAGGACAGAAAAATTATCGCCGAGGCGATATCCGGTCTTTCGGAAAGGGAAAGGGAGATAATAGAGCTTCGCTTCGGGCTGAACGGAAGAAAAGAGAAAACGCAAAAGGAGGTTGCCGATATGCTCGGAATCTCGCAATCATATATTTCGCGGCTCGAAAAAAAGATAATTGACCGCCTGCGGAGCGAAATTCAGGGAAAAATCTGAAAAAATCTGAAAAAAATCCGAAAAAGGTATTGCAATATTCAAAATTATATGATAAAATGACAATTACTGTGAATCTATAATATTGTGAGGTGTAAACAATGAAAGAAGGAATCCATCCTAACTATGTTGACGCAACAGTAAGATGTGCGTGCGGCGAAGTTATAAATACAAAATCCACAAAAGGTGATTTCCGTGTTGAAATCTGCTCAAAGTGTCATCCCTTCTTTACCGGCAAGCAGAAATTCGTAGATGCCGGCGGACGCGTTGATAAGTTCAGAAAGCGTCTGGAAGGTAAGAAATAATTTATATTATTTTGCCCGATTGAGCGAGAGAAAGCGCCTTTGCGTTTTTCTTTCGCTCTTTTTCTCTGAAAGGAAGTGATAATATGACGGAAAATATCAGCATAAAAGAGGAAAAGAAATCAAAAGCTGTCCTTGTTTCGCTCGTGACAAGGGATATGAACGAAAACGAAGCGGAAATATCGCTCTCGGAGCTGGAGCGCCTCTGCGAAACGGCAGGGGTTGAGGTTTTCGCGAGGATGATGCAGAATAAGGAATCTCCCGACCCGAGAACATATATCGGAAAGGGAAAGGTAGGCGAGCTTTCCGAGCTTTGCAAAAATAACGAGGTCGATACCGTGGTCTTTGACTGCGAGCTTTCTCCCTCGCAGATACGAAACCTCGAGGATGATATCGGCGATGTCAATGTGATAGACCGCAGTATGCTCATACTCGATATTTTCGCTCTCCATGCCGTAACGGGCGAGGGCAAACTTCAGGTAGAGCTGGCACAGCTGAAATATACCGTACCGCGCCTTGTCGGCAAGGGACTTGAACTTTCGAGGCTCGGCGGCGGCGTCGGCACGAGAGGACCCGGCGAGAGCAAGCTTGAAACAGACAGGCGCCATGTCAAGCGCAGAATGGATATGCTCGAAGCGCAGATAGCGGAGATGGCGAAAAACCGCGAAGTGCAGAGAGCGCAGAGAGACAGAAGCGGTATTTTCAAATTTGCCATAGCGGGCTATACCAACGCGGGCAAATCCACACTGCTCAACAGGCTGACGGACGCGGGCATCCTCTCCGAGGACAAGCTTTTTGCCACGCTCGACCCGACCACGCGCAAATTCACGCTCCCCTCGGGAGAAGAGGTGCTGATGACGGATACCGTCGGTTTCATCCGCAATCTGCCGCACCATCTGATAAAGGCTTTCAAGAGCACATTTGAAGAGGTTTGCCATGCGGATGCCATAGTTATACTGGCGGACGCTTCCGATCCCGAGGCGGATTCTCAACTTGCCGTGACGGAAAAGCTGATAGAGGAGCTCGGTGCGGGCGACAAGCCTATCATATATGTCTATAATAAATGCGATAAGGGCATAGCCTGCCATCATGCCGCACCTACGGAAAACAGCGTCTATATTTCCGCGCTGACAGGCGACGGAGTGGACGAGCTGACGGCAAAACTCGAGAGTATCGCCATGGGCGGCAAGAGGCTCTGCACATTTGAAATACCGAATGATAAGCTCGGGTTGATAAATTCGCTCTATACGAATGCCGCCGTGCAGAATGTGGAATACGGCGAGAGCTTCGCCACGGTCACAGCTATAGCCGACGGCAAGGCGAGAGGTATGTTTGAAAAATACATGAAAGATTGAGGCAGGGAAGTTATGACGGGAGAAATGACCACGGTAGCAAAGGCGGCAAGCGCCGAATTTACCGAGAAGAGAAGTGTTTTCATAGGTCATACCGCGAGCGTGTCCGATGTCGCTGCCGCAGAGGCTTTCATCGCCTCCGTAAAGAAGAAATACAGCGACGCGCGGCACAATGTCTGGGCATATCTCCTGCGCGACGGAAGTATGCGCTACAGCGACGACGGCGAGCCGCAGGGAACAGGCGGCGTGCCTGTGCTCGAGGTGCTGAAAAAAAGCGGGCTCTGCAATGTCGCCGTTGTGGTGACGCGGTATTTCGGCGGGATACTGCTCGGCGCGGGCGGACTTTCGCGCGCCTATTCCAAGGCGGCGACGATGGCTATAGCCGAGGCGGGCACCGTGACATACAGCCTCTTTACCGAATGTCTGCTCTCATGCGACTACGGAGAATACCGCAAACTCATGTATGAGATGGAAAAATATGATATAATAATAGACAATACTGTATTTGAAAATGATGTAAAAATATATTTTTCCGTAAATAAAAATGAAGCCGAAAGGCTGATTTCGGCAATTTCCGCCGCCACAAATGCAAAAAGAAACGCCGAAATTATCGGCGAAAGGTTCGATATCCCGAAAAAACAGGCATAAATCCTGAAATTTTTTGCGAAAAAAAGAGGAAAATCCGCATCTTCTGCGTATATTATCGTTGTAAAAGGATGGGCGGCGAATATCGCCGCATCCGACGGTAATGCAGGAGGTGCGGATTTTTGACTATAGCGGAACAGAATATGGAAATGGAACGCAGAACTCTCTCAAAGTACGCGTGCCTTTCGGAAAATTCACGGGGAAGAGAGATTCCCATAGCGCCGTGTGAGGTTCGCACGGCATTTCAGCGTGACAGGGACAGGATAATCCATTCGAAAGCCTTTCGCAGGCTCATGCACAAGACGCAGGTTTTCCTCTCTCCCGAGGACGACCACTACAGAACGCGGCTGACGCATACGCTTGAAGTGACGCAGATTGCAAAGACTATAGCGCGCGGTCTGCGACTCAATGAGGATCTCTGCGAGGCGGCGGCGCTCGGGCATGATCTCGGGCATACCCCCTTCGGACATGCCGGCGAACGCGTTCTGCAGGAAAATTTCGACCCTGATTTCACTCATTTCACGCAGAGCCTGCGCGTCGTGGAAAAGCTGGAAAACGGCGGCAGAGGACTTAATCTCACCTTTGAGGTGCGCGACGGCATAGTCCATCATTCGGGCTCTATCGTGTTTCCGTCCGGCGCGGCTACGCTGGAGGGCTCGATAGTCAAGTTTTCCGACAAAATAGCATATATCAATCATGATATCGACGATGCGATACGCGGTAAAATTCTCTCTGAGGACGATATCCCGCGCGAGCTTTCGGAGATACTCGGCTTCACTCATTCGGACAGAATAGCGACTATGGTCAAGGATGTCATCTATACGAGCATGGACAAGCCCGATATAGCGATGTCGCCGAGGATACTGGAAGCGACGCTGAAGCTGCGCGATTTTCTCAACGAAAATGTATATATCAATCCCGCGGCAAAATCCGAGGAGGTTCATGCAATGGATATGCTCGCAAGGCTCTATGAGTATCTTGTGAAGCATCCGGAGAAGATGCCGGAGGAATTTCTGCGCGACGACGGCGACAGCATCGAGCGCAAGGTCGCCGACTATATAGCAGGCATGACGGACAGATACGCAATAAATCTTTTTGAAGATTTTTTCATACCGAAGCTCTGGAAGCTGAAATAAGTTTTTTTGCAGACCGAAGAGGGGGGAGGTGTACGCTTGAAATTCACACCGGGCTTCATAGAAGAAGTAAAATACAGAAATCCGATAGAGTCGGTTGTTTCATCATATGTAAATCTCAAGCGCTCCGGCTCAAATATGACCGGTCTTTGCCCGTTTCATAACGAAAAAACGCCATCGTTTTTCGTTTTCAACAATACCGAGACATATCATTGCTTCGGTTGCGGCGCGGGCGGCGATGTCATAACATTCATCATGAATGCGGAAAATCTCGATTATCCCTCCGCTGTGGAGTTTCTCTGCAAGCGCGCGGGAATGGAGATGCCCGCCGAGAGTGCCTCGGACAAAAGCGAGCTTGCCCTGCGCGCGAGAATCTACGCGCTAAATAAAGAGGCGGCAAGATTCTTTCATAAGATGCTTTTTGCAGAGGGAAGCGAGGCGGCAAGAAAATATCTCGAGGGACGCAAGGTCACCTCGGCGGCAATAAAGGCTTTCGGGCTTGGCTACGCTCCGAAAACATTTGACACACTGCGTAGTCATATGCTTTCCTGCGGTTTTACGGACGAGGAACTGAAAATAGCCTTCCTCTGCGGAAAAAGCGAAAAGAACGGGCGTGTACATTATTTCGACTATTTCCGCGGGAGGATAATCTTCCCGATAATAGATAATTTCCATAATGTTATAGCTTTCGGCGGCAGAGCCATGGACGATGACGGACCCAAGTATCTGAACACCTCGGATACGCCCGTTTTCAAGAAGAGTAGAAACCTTTTCGCTCTTAATGTGGCGCGAACCTGCTGTTCGGAATATCTGATACTCTGTGAGGGTTATATGGATGTTATCGCCATGCATATGGCGGGCTTTACGAATTCCGTTGCCACGCTCGGCACGGCGCTGACTCCCGAGCAGGCGCGGATTATGGCGAAATATACGAAATCCGTAGTCGTTTCATACGACAGCGACGAGGCGGGAACCACGGCGGCAAAGCGCGCCATACCGATACTGACAAAGGCGGGGCTTGATGTCCGCGTGCTTCAGATGAGCGGCGCGAAAGACCCCGACGAATACATAAAAAAATACGGCGCCGATAAATTCCGCAGGCTTGTCGAGGGTAGCGCGGGGAAGCTTGATTTTCTGCTTTCGGGCGTGCTGAAAAAGTACAACATTCTCATTCCCGAGGAAAAGGTGGCGGCGGCAAAGGAACTTTGCCTTATCGCCGCGGATATATATTCCGATGTGGAGCGGGATGTCTATATTTCGAGGATAGCCGAAAAGCTTTCGCTCCCCGCAGACACCGTGCGCGGCGATGTGCGACGCATACGCTACGGAAAAGAGCGGCAGGAAAAAAGCGAAGAGAAGCGCAAAATCATCGAGCAGTCGCTCGGCTACGGCGACCGCGTGAATAAAGACTATATCCGCAATGCGAAAGCGGCAAAGGCAGAGGAAACGATACTCGGCATTCTGCTTCTGAAGCCCGAGTATATAAGCGACATAAAATCGGGAAAAATATCTCTTGATGCGGATGATTTCGTGACGGAGTTCAATAAGCGCGTTTTCACCGAGCTTATCTCAAGGGAAGAGCCGCCCGAACTCGGAATACTCGGCGAGAGCTTCTCGGCGGAGGAGATGGCGCGCATAGTGAAAATGCAGACCACGCGCAGTCTGCTCACGCAGAACGACGCTTCTGTGATAAACGAGAATATAAAGACGCTGAAAACCGAAAAAGAGGACAGCCGGTCCGATGCGGACCTGGATGATACCCTTAATATATTAAAACGCAAAAAGACGAATGTACCAAACGGAGGAAAATAAATGGAAAACTACATTGAAACGGACATCATAAGCGAGGGCACCGGCGGGGAAGCGACGGCGGAGGCTACCGAAAAGGCACCCGAGGCGACGGCAGAAGCGGCAGAGACCGCGAAAAAGACCGCAAATGCGACAAAGAGCAAGAAGTCGTCCAAGAGTGCAAAATCCGCGGAGGCTGGCGACACAGCCGAGGAAAAGACCGATGACGGCAAGCCTGCTGACGGCAAAACGGCAGACGGCAAGCCCGCGAAAAACGAAATGCAGGAGCTTATCGAGCGCGCAAAGGTAAAAGGCTCCGTTTCCAACAGCGAGATACTGACAGCCATCGGCGACGATTACGACATCGACGCCGTGGATAAGATCTATGAAACGCTCGAGACAATGGGCGTCGACATAACGGAATGCTTCGACGATGTGGACGACATAGCCGACGACGATATCGAAAACGACATCGAAAGCTACGAGAGCGCCGAGAATATGGAGCAGATTCTCGCGCAGGAGGGTCTTGCCATAGACGACCCCGTGAAGATGTATCTCAAGGAGATAGGCAAGGTGCCGTTGCTCGACCCCGAGCGCGAGCAGGAGCTCTCCAAGAGAATGTCCGAGGGCGACGAGGCGGCAAAGCAGGAGCTTGTTGAGGCAAACCTGCGTCTTGTTGTCAGCATAGCAAAACGCTATCT
Organism: uncultured Ruminococcus sp.; assembly: GCA_905202255.1. Lineage (GTDB taxonomy): Bacteria > Bacillota > Clostridia > Oscillospirales > CAG-272 > Apopatosoma. The sequence continues at coordinate 36,053 of CAJKRH010000009.1, read as the reverse complement.
CGGCAAGGGACTTTTCTTCCTCGACCTCATTCAGGAGGGCAACCTCGGTCTGATGAAAGCTGTTTCGAAATTCGACTACACAAAGGGATATAAATTCTCGACATACGCGACATGGTGGATTCGTCAGGCGATAACGCGTGCCATAGCCGACCAGGCAAGGACGATACGCATACCCGTGCACATGGTGGAGACCATCCACAAGGTGACAAAGGTTTCGCGCCAGATGCTTCAGGAGGAGGGCAGAGAATGCTCACCCGATGAAATCGCGAAGAAGATGGGCATGAGCCCCGAAAAGGTTCGCGAGATAATCAAGATAGCGCAGGACCCCATCTCTCTCGAAACGCCTGTCGGCGAAGAAGAGGACAGCCACATCGGCGACTTCATAGAGGACGATACATCGCCCGCACCCGCAGAAGCCACATCGTATACGCTCCTGCGCGAGCAGCTCAGCGAAGTTCTCCATACGCTCACGCCGCGTGAGGAAAGCGTGCTCCGCCTGCGCTTCGGTCTCGAGGACGGCAGAACCCGCACTCTCGAAGAGGTCGGTCAGCAGTTCAACATCACCCGCGAGCGCATAAGACAGATAGAGGCGAAAGCGCTCCGCAAGCTCCGTCATCCGAGCCGCTCAAAGAAGCTCCGCGACTATCTCGACTGATAAAAAGAGCGGATTTCGCTCGCCACGGCGCACTTTCCTACTATATATAGTTAATATATATAATATTAGGGCGCTTGTTTTGGAGATTTTACACATTGACAGAATCGCTCATTTGTTGTAAAATAGAATAGATAAAATACGGGGATTTTTTCTCCCGATAAAATTTGCAAGAAATCATACCAGGAGGTATACCATGCTTAAGAAAATCATGTGCTTGGTACTTTGCGCCGCAATGCTCGTTTCCGTCGCGCTTTTCACAGCCTGCGGCGACTACGAGGAGCCGGAAGACAAAGGCACCGTCCCGACGACTCTCAGCATAGTCGGCATAACGGAGGAGTCCACCAAAGAAGAGGATATCCGCGCCGTTGAAGCGGCGATAAACGAGATTACAAAGGCGAGATACAAGATAGCCATAAATCTTACCCTCGTCACAATGGACGAATATTACGACCTCATAGACGAGAGAGTAAAAACCGCAAACTACTATAAAAATGTCGATGCGGCTATCCTTAATTACAATAACTACATGAAGCAGAAAGCGGAAAGCGCCGCTGCTGCTATTCAGAGCAGTAAAAACTCAAAGAAGAAATGGGTAAAGACGATACAGACCGTCGAAGCCGAGACTCTCAGCACGAGACCCGTTTACACGGCAGAGGAGACGACTGTTTATCCGGACGGAACCATCGAAACGGTTTATCCCGAGGCGGCTTCTCCCATAGATATAGTTATGATTTCCGGAAGAGAGATGTATGACAAATTTGATGCGATGGATCTTCTTTCCTCCGTCAAATCCTCCCTCAGCACAAACCCCAAACTCAAGCAGTATATCTATCCCACATTCTTTACAGAGCTTGAGAATGTTACCGGCGATGTAAAGGCTATACCGAATAACAATCTTCTTGCAAATTATAAATACCTTGTGGTAAACAAGGAGCTTGCGGATAAATATGAATATAATATCTCCGCATTTTCCGATTATACCGACCTTTCCGAGTTCCTCGAAAAGGTTAAGGCAGGCGAGAGCGATGTTGTTCCTTTCGCAGAGAAGCCCGATGCACTCGGTATCTACTATGCTTTCTCCGAAGATATCGCTATAGGTACTTATTTCAATCCCATCCACGGCTACGACGCCGAAGAGGGAACAAGCTTCACCGTTTCCAATCTCTTTGATGTTCCGCAGTATACAAATTATCTCAAGACGATGGAAACATTTACGGAAAAGGGCTATTTCGATGGCTCATCCGATAAATTTGCAGCCAAGGTTATCACGGGCGACGCTTCTGTAGAAGCACTCTACGGCGGTGACGACGGCGATTACTATGTAAAGGTTATCCAGAATCCTTTCGTAAACGAAGAAATCCTCTTCAGAGGAATGCTCGCCGTTACAAACTATGCTTCCAATGCGGAAAGAGCTCTTACCATTATCGAAATGATAAATACCGACTCTCAGGTAAAGAACCTGCTCCAGTACGGTATCGAAAAGAAGAACTACACGGTTAATGCCGACGGCACGATAACCCGTCTCAACCATGACTACATGATGGATAACAACCTCACGGGTAATGTCTACATGGGCTATCCCGAGGAGGGAATGTCCGCCGATACATGGAACTATGTAAAGCAGACAAACCTTGATTCTTCCGCCGCTCCGTTCCTTATCTACGATGTGACGGACGCAAAGGTTGACGCGCTGATGGATTCCATCATCAAGAGAGCCATCATGAATGAGGCGCTCGCTCCCCAGAATATCGACTATACAACATATGTCGAGGCGCAGGGAACAGCAGACGGTGAAAAGTATCACAGAGCTTTCCGCCGGAATAACGAAGAATTTTTCAAGAAAAAGCTTCAGGAAGCAGGCGTAAAAGCCGATTCCGTAAAGAGCGTTTTCGATAACCTGACTCATAAGGTTTATACCGTTGAATGGTACGAGAACACATATGTTGATTATGTAAAGGCTGAAAAGTTCAGCAACATAAGCACGGAAAAGGGTATAGATGCCCTGATAAAGAAAGAAATCGCTTCTGTTGTAGGCTATGTTTACAGCAAGGATGAGAATAAGACAAATTCTTTTGAGGCTCTCCGCGAAAATGCTCAGGATTACTATTCCAATATCGAGCACCTCAGAATCATGACAAAGCTCACTATCTTCAAGGATATGAGCGAGGAAGAACTTGCAAAATACGACAACCTCTCCAATACAGATTTCGAACAGGCTGTTTTCGACTATGTAAAGCAGAACTACATCGAGGAAAACAACATAACCGACGAGACATATGACAAGCTGATAAAGGACTTTATCTCCAGCGGACTCACGCAGACAGATAACCTCACGAAGCAGACATATACCGTTTCTTGGGACCTCTATCAGGAGACAAAGGCATCTGCCGAAGTATTCCAGAACGCTGCCGCAAAGCTGAAAGACAGCTACAGCGAGTTGCTTCTCTCCAAATACAGCCAGAAGCAGATAGACGCGATGGACGCACTCGAGCTTTGTGATGCGGTACACACGCTTCTCTACAGCAAGTATCTCTCCGAGAACAAAACCACAAAGAAGTATTTCGAGGATGAGCTGAAGGATATCATAGCCGAGCCTACAGGGCTTTCCTATATGGATATGGTTGCAAAGAGAGCCGATACCATAACATATACCGGCTATATGAACAAGATAAGAAGCAAATACAAATCCGTCATCGTAGCCAAGTATTCTCTCGAGGAGTTCAAGGCGGGAACGGATGCAATTTCAAATGATGAAGTTATCACAACGATACTTGATTACCTCATAGAGGAGCGCACCGGTATCTATAAGGAAATGCGCGGCGTAATGGGCATGAGCGAATCCGAATATAAATCCGCCGCCGCAGATATGAAAAACTTCAAGAGCTATGCGCGCAAAATGCGTGATAATGCTTACTATACGCTCGCTACAGAGTACACCTCTGCCGAAATCGATGCTTTCAATCTTAACGATGTTGACAACATAGTATACGATATCATGTCCAGAACAGGTTTCTATACGAATGTTATGGCGCAGTATGTCGGCAAGGAGCTCGGCGGTCGTAGCGGTTACATGAATGCAAAGAGTAAGTCCGTCAAGTATACGGAAGCCATGAATAAGCTTATCGCAAGATATGAGAACGAGTTCAAGGCGGCAGGTTATACCATGACAGAGATACGCAGTATGAACCCTGAGGATGTAGAGGACATAGTTTATAATCTGCTCCACGAGAAGTACACAGCTCAGTTCACAAGCGTTAACACACTGCTGAAGAGCGCTTGCGCAGAATATATCGCAAAGCTTGCTACAACTACTGATGTAGGTGCGCTCTGCGAAGAGGCATCGACGGGACTTAACGGAAACGCCATCTTCCGTTCCGTAGTAGAAACGCTCGCAAGCGAAGTTAAGACAAAGCTTGAAGAGCTTTCAAAAGATTCGAGCAAATAAATAATTATAAATTGCAAAAACAAAGCCGCGGCTATGCCGCGGCTTTGTTTTTGTGTAACGGGGGAGTCGGTGGATTTGTTGCGGGTGAAATGACGGGCGCGATGGTGAGAGGGGGAGCGATGGATATAAGGCGGTAGAGTTCGTGAGAGATGGTGGAGAGGCGGCGCAGACGACGGTGCGGATGGAGCAAAGCGAGACAGTGGCGAGCAGTGATGGGATACTGTGTGGAGCGTGTGGAGTGCTTCGTGCAGGGGGATGATACTATGTAGAGTGGCGTGCTTCGTGCAGTGGGGTGATAGATGTAGAGCGTGTGGCGTGCTTTGTGCAGTGGGACAGCTAACTTTTGCTGTATCGGAATATATAAAAAGAGCAGGGGTTTCAAAAGAAATCCCTGCTCTGATATTAACTGAAACTAAATCAGTGAATGATGCACTTTTCTGTATCTTTATCGAAGATATGAACTCTCTCGGTATCGATAGCAATTCTGATTGTGTCGCCTGTGCGAGCCTGTGAACGAGGAGAAACGCGGGCGATAAGGTTCTGTTCGCCGGACTTATCGATAACCATGTTCTTCTTTCTTGCGAGCTCTTCGTCTACTACAACGCGGTTTGCGATGAGGTAGAGGTAGATTTCAGCGCCCATAAGCTCTGTAACATCAACATAAGCGTCGAATGCGGAATCCTTGAGAGCCTCAACCTGAACGGGAGTATCGTAAATGCACTCGGGACGAACGCCTGCGATAACTTCCTTGCCGATGTATTCCTGAAGCTCGGGAGCATTTGCCTTGCCCTCGGGAAGCTTGAGCTTGATATCGCCGAATACGAGATATACGCCGCCGTTTTCCTTAACGAGAGTGCACTTGATGAAGTTCATCTGAGGTGTACCGATAAAGCCTGCAACAAACTTGTTTACAGGGTAGTCGTAAAGGTTCTGAGGGCTGTCAACCTGCTGGATGATACCGTCTTTCATAACAACGATACGGGTAGCCATCGTCATAGCCTCGACCTGGTCATGCGTTACATAGATAAATGTAGCGCCGAGGTCGTAATGAAGCTTTGTGATCTCTGTTCTCATGGATGCACGAAGCTTTGCATCGAGGTTGGAGAGCGGCTCATCAAGAAGGAATACCTGCGGGTCACGCACTATTGCACGACCGAGCGCAACACGCTGCTTCTGACCACCGGAAAGAGCCTTCGGATATCTGTCAAGCAGATGGGAAATATCAAGTATGCGGGCTGCTTCTTCAACCTTGCGCTTGATTGTTTCTTTCGGTATCTTGCGGAGCTTAAGACCGAATGCCATATTGTCAAAAACGGTCATATGAGGATACAGAGCGTAGTTCTGGAACACCATTGCTATATCTCTGTCCTTGGGGGCGATGTCGTTTACGAGCTTGTCGCCGATGAAAAGCTCGCCTTCCGTGATTTCCTCAAGACCTGCAATCATACGCAGAGTAGTGGACTTACCGCAACCGGAAGGACCTACGAAGATAATAAATTCAGTATCTTTGATTTCCAAACAGAAATCCGAAACGGCTGTAACACCGCCGGGATATTTCTTGTAAATATGTCTGAGTGATAAGCTTGCCATATAAAGACTCCGTTCTCGGCAACAAAAACAAATTATTTTGCACGGTTCCCGGTTGCCGTCGAAAGCCGAATATATATGCGCAAAAGCGCATAAAAATGTACGATAATATTATAGCAAAAAAGATACGATTTGGAAAGAGTTTTTTGAAACAAATTTTCAAAAATTTATTTGTGAAATCTGCACAAAAAAATCTCAAAAAAATTGTTTGTGCAAAAAAGCATTTTTAATTTCTAATAAATTAGAGACTTTTCATCGAAAGGGCTATGCGCTTCTTCTGCAGGTCGATGCTCTTGATGCGCACTTTAACCTTGTCGCCGACAGAGAGTTTTTCGCTCGGATGTTTTATAAATTTGTCGCATATTTCCGAAACATGGACGAGTCCGTCCTGATGGACGCCGATATCGACAAAGGCACCGAAATCGATGACATTGCGCACCACGCCGTCGAGAACCATGCCGGGCGTAAGGTCGGACATATCGAGTATATCGGAGCGAAGTTCGGGCGTGGGCAGGGAATCGCGGATATCGCGTCCCGGCTTTTCCAGTTCCTTGACTATATCGGCGACGGTCGGCTCGCCTATGCCTATTTCGTCCGCGAGCTTCTTCACGCCGTAGGTTTCCGCTGTTTTCGTTATTCCCGGGATACCCGAGGCGGCGTCCTTTGCCGTATAGCCGAATTTCTTCAGGATTTCCTTTGCCTTGTCGTATGATTCGGGGTGTATGCCCGTATTGTCGAGCGGTTCGCGCGAGCCGGAAACGCGCAAAAAGCCTGCGCACTGCTCATATGCCTTGGCACCGATGCGCGGCACCTTGAGTATCTGCGAGCGGCTCGAAAATTCGCCGTTTTCCTCTCTGTATTTCACTATGTTCTTTGCCGATGCGGCATTTATGCCCGAAATATGCTCAAGCAGTGAGAAGGAGGCTGTATTCACATCGACGCCGACGGCGTTTACGCAATCCTCAACAACGCCCGAGAGCGATTCGTCAAGGCGGCTCTGCTTCATATCATGCTGATACTGACCGACACCGATGGACTTCGGATCTATTTTCACAAGCTCGGCAAGCGGGTCCTGTATTCTGCGGGCTATGGAGACGGCACTGCGCTGTGTAACATCGAAATCGGGAAATTCCGCCGCGCCGAGCTTTGAAGCCGAGTATACGGAGGCGCCCGCTTCGTTTGTCATTATATATTTTGTCTTGCCGCCGATTTCACGCAGAGTATCGGCGATGAAGATTTCGCTTTCCTTTGATGCCGTGCCGTTTCCGATGGAGACGACATCTATATCGTATTTTTCAATCAGGCGCTTTACCGTGCGCTTGGATTCCTCCGTGCGCTCCTGCGGCTTTGTGGGGTAGATGACGGCTGTATCGAGAACCTTGCCTGTCTTATCGACAACGGCGAGCTTACAGCCCGTGCGGTATCCCGGGTCGAAGCCGAGGACGGTTTTGCCCTTTATCGGTGCCTGCATGAGCAGATTTTTCAGATTCTGCGAGAAAAGCTTGATGGCACCCTCGCTTGCGTTATCGAAAAGGTCGCTTCTTATTTCGCGCTCGATGGAGGGAGCGATGAGTCTGTCATAGCTGTCGGCAATGGCGGCATAGAGATATTTTGCCGCGGGGCTTTTGGCGTTCGTAACGATATTGTAGCTTAGATAATTGAGAATGATATCTTTGGAAATCTCAACGCTTGCCTTGAGATATTCCTCTTTTTCGCCGCGGTTTATGGCGAGCACGCGATGCGCGGGAACGGCGGAAATCTTATCCGTATAATCATAATACATAGAGTAAACGGAATCTTCGTCCTTTGTGTTCTTCACGGTGAGGAACGCGTTGTCAAAGGTCAGCGCACGGATATCCTTGCGGAAATCGGCATTGTCGGAGATATTCTCGGCTATGATGTCCATCGCGCCGAAGAGCGCCGCCTCTGCTGTTTCAACGCCCTTTTCCGCGTCGATATAGCCTGCCGCCGCTTCCTCTATGCTCGGTTCGTATGTATCGCGCTGTTCGGTTATAAGCTCGGCAAGCGGCTCAAGTCCGCGCTCGCGGGCAACGGAAGCGCGCGTTTTCTTTTTCTGCTTGAAGGGGCGGTATATATCCTCTATTTCTGCGAGAATTTGTGCTGCCTCGAGCGCTTCGTCTATTTCGGGCGTCATTTTGCCTTGCTCGGTTATAGCCGCGCGAACCTCTTCCTTGCGCTTTTCCAGCCCGCGCAGGTAATTCAGCCTTTCGTAGAGCGCGCGGAGCTGTTCGTCGTCGAGCGATCCCGTAACCTCCTTGCGGTATCTTGCGATGAAAGGGATAGTATTTCCATCGTCTATGAGCTTTACCGCGGCTTCCACCTGCGGGAGCCTGATATTCAGCTCTGATGAGAGTCTTTCGAGTATATTCATTTTTGCCTCCGTGATTATTTTGTCGGTTTTGATTTTTCTATTCTGCTTATTTCCTCTTCAGTGAGAAAACGCCATTCTCCCCGCGAGAGGGAGGTATCGAGCGGTATGCCTGCGAAGGCTGTGCGCTCAAGATAGGTTATCTTGTTTTCCACGGCGAGAAACATCCGCTTTATCTGATGAAATTTGCCCTCGGTTACGGTTATTTCGCCGCTTGCAGGAGAAAAGAGCGTGACCTTCGCCTCTCTTGTAGAGCTTTTTTCACCTATATCGACGCCGCGGCAGAGGAGATTCACATCTTCCTGCGAGAGCGGGGAAGCACATTCAAAGCGGTATGTTTTTTCCACATGGCGGGAGGGGGAGAGCATATAGTGGGCAAGCTCTCCGTTATTTGTCAGCAGCAGAAGCCCGAGAGTATTTTTATCGAGCCTGCCGCATGGGAAAAGCCCGATTTTCTGCAGATTTTCCGGCAGGAGAGAGAGCACGGTTTCCTCGCGCTCGTCCTCTGTTGCCGAGACGAGTCCGTCCGGCTTATTGAGCATTATGTAGGTGTAGCGCGAATATTTTATCTCCGCGCCGTCGAGCGTGACCTTATCGCTCTCGGGCGAGATATGCAGCGATGTATCGCGCACGGGCAAGCCGTTTACGCAGATTCTGCCGCTTTTTGCCGCCTTTTTGCTTTCGCTCCGGCTGAGTGTGCCGGTTTCGGAGAGAAATTTGTCGAGGCGCACCGCAATCCCCCTTTACCTGTCTTTCGTTTTTTCTATTTTACCACAGAATGCGCAAAAAGTAAATCGGAAAAATGAGAATTTTTCTTTAATTCTTTAATATCAGAAAAAGAACTGTCCCGAATTTTGTCGGGACAGTCCGCTTTATATCTGCTTTTTTATCCTCTCGAGCGCGCCTTTTTCGATTCTGGAGACCTGCGCCTGCGAGATGCCTATCTCGTCGGCAATCTCCATCTGCGTTTTGCCGCGATAGAAGCGCATGGCGATGATTTTCTTTTCGCGCTCGGAGAGCTTTTTCATCGCTTCGGAAAGCGCAATGCTCTCGAGCCAGCTTTCATCGCTGTTGTTTTCGTCCTTTATCTGGTCCATCACATAGATGGAATCGCCGCTGTTGTCGCTGTAGACGGGGTCATAGAGCGATACGGGAGCCATTATCGCGTCGAGCGCATCGGAGATATCCTTTTCGCTCTCGCCCGTTTCCTCGGCGATGTCCTTTATCGTAGGCTCGCGTGAGAGCTTTTTCGAGAGCGATTCTCTTGCCGTGAGCGCCTTATAGGCAAGGTCGCGCGTGCCGCGGCTGACTCTTAGCATATTGTTATCGCGCAGATAGCGGCGTATCTCGCCTATTATCATCGGCACGGCATATGTGGAAAATTTCACACCTACGGAAAGATCGAAATTATCTATCGCCTTTATCAGCCCGATGCAGCCGACCTGAAAGAGGTCATCGGGATTTTCTCCTCTGCCGCCGAACCGCTGGATAATACTGAGCACGAGGCGGAGGTTTCCGTCTATCAGCTCCCGGCGCGCCTTTTTGTCCCCTTTGGAGGCGGCAAGCAGAAGCCGCTCCTTTTCCTCTGCTGTCAGAGTTTTTAGTTTTGAGGTGTTTATTCCGCATATTTCGACTTTATTATAATACATACGAGCTCCGTTTCCGACAAATAAAGCGCAGGTTTTGCCGCTTTTGACTTTCTGTAAAAAAGTATTGCCGAAAAAGGGAGATTATTATGCGAAAAAGGAAATGCAACTTATTTCCAGTTTTTCAAAAAACATGAAGAAAAGCAGGAATAATTTTTCGGAAAATATTGCTTTTCCGAATGATATGTGGTACAATACAAGCGAAATAATTTTTCTGAAAGGAAATATTTTTATGTATAACAATATTGATGCAAAACAGCCGGATAAGCTGGAAGACATACTTGCCCTTCGTCCCGAAGGCGCCGATATCCCCGCTGTGAAGCCCGATAATCTCTATGACAGAATGAAAGGCGCCGTTATAGGCAGATTTGCAGGATGCGTTCTCGGTATACCCGTAGAGCTTTATGCGCTTTCCCGTATGCAGTCGCTCGCACTCGACAGCGGAATGAAGTATCCGCCCGAGGACTTCTGGACGGCAACCGACGATCCCGAGCATATTCACTACAAGGTCAACAAGCGCACCGAATATCTGCGCGACAACCTCAAGTCCGTTCCCGTGGACGACGATATCACATATCCCGTTCTGAACCTGCTCCTCCTTGAGAAATACGGTAAGAACTACACGGTAGACGATATCGGCAAGCTCTGGCTTGAAATTCTCCCTTATGCCTGCACGGCAGAGGATGAGGCTCTCCAGCAGCTCCGTGCCGGCACAAGAGCGGAGTGTGCCGCTAATTTCAATGGTTATGTTGAATGGATAGGTGCGGCTATACGCGCCGATGTATTCGGTTATGCCGAGGCTGGCAACCCTGTGGGCGCGGCAAAACTTGCTTATAATGACGCTTACCTCACGCACCGCAAGAACGGCATCTACGGCGAAATGTTCTGCGCCGCCGCCGTTGCCGCCGCTTTCACAGCAGAAACTCCTCTTGACGCTGTACGCGCCGCCATGAAGCAGATTCCCGCAGAGAGCGAGCTTTATCAGGCTCTCGAGTGGGCATTCTCCTGCGAGGACAAGGTTACAAACTATATCAGCGCAAGAAAGCTTATTGATGATAAGTTCCCGAGAATGCACCCCGTACACACCATCAACAATATGTGCGCCATCGTTTTTGCCCTCATGCTCGGCGGAAATGACTATACAAAGTGCATCGGCAATTGCGTTGCCATGGGTCTCGATAACGACTGCACGGGCGCTACCGTCGGCAGTATCGTCGGTGCCTGCATCGGCATAAAGAATATACCCGGGCATTGGTATGATAAATTCAATGATACCGTTCTCACATATCTCACGGGATATGAGAAGCTCTCGCTTTCCGATATCATTGACAGATGCGTAAAGCTCAACGGCTGATAGCAGATAGAAAATACCGCAGGCGGAAGTCTGCGGTATTTTTGCGCGAAAATATATGCGAAAAAACCTAAATTCAGAAATTAGTTTTGGTGATACATAGAATCGAAAAAAAGAAAGCCTTCCCCAGTGGGGAATTGACCGATTCGCGTAAGCAAACGCGGTCGGCGTCGCCGAGACAGGAGCAGAAGATGGCAGCCGTAGGCTGACGGATGAGGTGTTTACAGACTATAGTAGCGTTTGCGTCAAAATTTCAATTTTACTCCTCATCCACCGCTATCGCGGTCCCCCTTCTCCCGCAGGAGAAGGCTATACCAAAAAATGCTTTTATCTGTTTTTACAGTAAAAAATACTTTTTCGACAGACTGAAAAAAGACGCCATCGGGCGTCTTTTCGGTTTATTTTTTATTTCTTTATTACGAAGTGCTTTGGTATACCTCCGACGAAAACCGGTGAGGTTTCGCCGAGGATGAGCGGATGGATGTATTCGAGGCATTCGTGTGTGACATTATTTCCGCGCTTGTTTATAAACTCGCGGGGAACGCGGCGAACCGCATTTGCTATGCCGCTGATATCCTTGCTCTCGGTATAAACGGCGTAGTTTGTCGAATCCGTGCGCACAAAGGTCATCATCTTGCCGGATTCGCCCTCGGAAGCGCACTTTACAGCCGCCTTGCCTATCATGACGGATTCGTCAAGGTCGGTTTTGGAAGCGATATGCGAAGCGCAACGCTGGGGCAAATTCAGCTCAATGGAGCGAACCTTGCAGCCGAATTTTTCCTTTACGGCAAGCTCAAGGGTCTTGGCTGTTCCGGAGAGTTGCTTGTGACCGAAAGCGTCGAGATTGCCGTTTTTGCCTTCGCCGACATATGTTCCGTCGCTGAGATGTATTCCCTCGGAAACGGCGACGACAACATTCGGATGGGTTTCGAGCGCCTTTGCCATATCCTCGAAAAATTCGTCATAATCGAATGTTACCTCGGGGAGATAAACAAGGTCGGGCGCGATATCGGTGCAGAGAGAGGGAAGTGCGGCACAGGCGGCGAGCCAGCCCGCATCTCTGCCCATTATTTCCACTATCGTGACAGCCTTGACCGTATAAACGGCGGTATCACGCATTATCTCCTCCATTGTGGTGGCGATATATTTTGCCGCGGAGCCGAAGCCGGGGGTATGGTCTGTTCCGACGAGGTCGTTGTCTATCGTTTTCGGCACGCCCATGATGCGCATTTCATAGCCGACGCTGTCCATATACTGCGAGAGCTTGGCAACGGTATCCATAGAGTCGTTTCCGCCGATATAGAAGAAATAGCGTATATTATAATCGCGGAAAACATCGAGAATCTGCTCATATATTATGAGGTTGTCTCCCGTCATATCCTTGGGGAGCTTCTTGCGGCAGGAGCCGAGCGCGGCGGCAGGCGTATTTTCAAGCAGGGAAAGGTCGTCTTCGCCTTTTATAATGTCGTTCAAAAGGCAGAAGCGTCTGTCAAGCACGCCCTCTATTCCGTTTATCGCACCGTAGATTTTATCTATCTGGTCGCATTCGAGAGCGCCGCGTATAACGCCCGAAAGCGTAGCGTTGATAGCCGCGGTGGGACCGCCGGACTGACCTACGATGGCATTGCCGTAAAGTTTTATCATATAGATTACCTCTTTTTGACGATAAATTTTTAATTTGCTCTATTATACTATAAAATTGCCGATTTTGCAAGTGCTTTTACAAAAAGTGCGCGGATATTTTTGCCGTAGCGGCGATATCTGCGCAAATTTCATATGTATTACCCGTAAAAACGCAAAATTTTTCGGATTAAATCACTCGGTGGCAGGAGTTTGCTTCAGCGCATCGAGACGGCGCTTGATCTCCATCATATCGGCGAGCATATCGTCCTTTTTGTGCGGGTCGCGCAGAAGAGCCGAGGGATGATATACGGCGCATATGGAAAAGGCGCCGCGCTCAAACCATATGCCATGCTCGGCGGTGATGCGGAAATCGGGCTTTATCAGGCGCATAGCCGAGATTCTGCCGAGGCAGACGATGAGCTTCGGCGAAACGGCGCGAACCTGCTCACGCAGATATTCTATGCAGAGGTCCTGCTCCTCGGGCTTCGGGTCGCGGTTTTTGGGCGGGCGGCACTTCAGCATATTTGCTATATAGATTTCCTCGCGGGGGATGCCGACGGCGACGAGATATTTATCAAAAAGCTTGCCTGCCGCGCCGACAAAGGGAATACCGGATAAATCCTCTTTTTCACCCGGTGCTTCGCCTATGAACATGACATCTGCATGGGGATTGCCCACTCCGAATACGACATTCGTTCTTGTTTCCGCGAGACTGCATTTATGGCAGCCCTCGCATTCTTTTCTTATTTCGTCAAGACTTTTGATTTCCATTTGTCATTCCTCCGCTTTGCCATTGCTTTTGACAATATACTACCATAAACGGAGAAAAAAATCTACAATTTTCGGAAAATTTATTTCGGCAAATTCAAAGCTCGGAGAGAATGGAGACGGCATCACTGCGGCAGACGGGCGCACAATGCTCGTTTATATACGAAAGAGCCTCGGGAGAAGGCAGCTTTGTGCCGAATTCGCCTATGAAAAGACCCTCGCAGGAATTTTTGACCTGTTTTGCCTGATATTGCAGGGCATCTTCGTAGATTACAAGATAAAATCTGCCTGCCTTTTCTCCGCAGTCGGCATAAGCCGTGCTTTCGCCCGAGTAGCCGAAGCGCCGGAGCCTCCTGCACACGCGAAGCAGCAGGTCAAGCTCCGAAAAACCGTATACGGAGGGCTTTTTAAAGCCTGTTTCCTGCATTTTTCCTTCCTTTATGAGGGAATAGCTCAAATCATCGTCGGGCGGAATACTGTCGTGCAGTTTTGTTATGTAGATTTTACAGCCGCCGCTTTTATCGGGATATGCCTCTATGCATATGCGCCCTTCGGCGGCATCAAAGCCTGTCTTTTCATAAGCCTCATCGAGTATATCCCAGACTGCCTTTCTCGTTTTGGTGTTTTTATAATCGAGAGACTCGCAGTCTATATCGTATTTCAGCATATCGAGTCTGGTGAGCATAACCCGAAGCATATCATCTTCAATAATGCGAAGTTCCATATGAAAAATCGCCCCTTTCCGACATTTTCAAACATCACTTCTCATTATAATCCGATGCGGCAAAAAAAGATAGAGCAAAAAATATGGTAATTTTCCGCGCTTTCCGCCCGAAACTCCTTTCCCATGCGCGAAAAATTTCAGTTTTTTGCAAATAACTATTGAAAAAAGACAGAAAAATTGATATTATATAATTTGAAATATCTTTATAGAAATCCGGTGAAATACAATGCTTATCAACATGTCGGATATGTTATCCGAAAAAATGAAATCTCTTCACGGAAATGCCGTGAGAGATATACTTTCCGCCACCATGGGCAGAGATGTCATAGCTTTCTCGGCGGGCAATCCCGATACCTCGACCTTTCCGCTGGAGGCGATGGCAGAGGCTTCGGCTGAAATTTTTGCTTCCGACCCGCAGGCATTCCAGTACGGCGTTTCCGAGGGCTATGAGCCTCTGCGAAATAAAATAAAGGAGCGCCTTGCCGATAAATTCGGTATGATAAAAGAGGGCGACGAACTTATCACGCTCACGGGCGGTCAGCAGGGTCTTGACCTCGTGGCGAGAACGCTCTGCAACGAGGGCGACACGGTTATATGCGAGACCCCGAGCTTTGTCGGCGCGCTCAATTCTTTCCGTTCCTACGGTGCCAAACTTGTCGGCGTTCCCATGCGGCGCGACGGCATGGATGTGGCTCTTCTTGAAGAGACGCTGAAAAGCAATAAGAACGTGAAATTCATATATATCATTTCCGCCTTTCAGAATCCGACAGGCATAACGACCTCGCTTGAGCGCAGACGCGAAATCCTCGCTCTGGCAAAGAAATACGGCGTTTTCATCCTCGAGGACAATCCCTACGGCGAGCTTCGCTTCTCGGGCGAGGATGTGCCGACATTCAAGGCGCTCGATAACGACGGACTTGTGATATATTGCAGTTCGTTTTCGAAGATACTTTCTTCCGGAATGCGCATGGGCTATCTCGTGGCGCAGAAAGAAGTGATGCGCCCGATAATCCTTGCAAAGCAATGCGCCGATGTGCATACGAACCTCTTCTTCCAGAAGCTCTGCTACAAGATTCTCTGCACATACGATATGGATGCGCATATAAAGAAAATCTGCGAGCTCTACGGCAGAAAATGCCATCTGATGATGGATATGCTCGATAAGTATATGCCCGAGAGCGTTACGCATACGAGACCCGAGGGAGGACTTTTCCTCTGGTGCGAGCTTCCGGAGGAGCGCGACAGCGCACAGTTCGCGAAATTTGCCTCGGAGCGTGATGTATTCGTGGTTCCGGGCTTTGCCTTTGCCGCGGATATGAGTGCGCCCTCGCATGCTTTCCGCATGAATTATTCTTCACCTACGGAAGCGCAGATAGAAAAGGGCGTGAAGATACTCGCGGAGGCGGCGCACGATTTTCTTGCGACAAAATAAGACGCTATTACAATTACGGCGCAAAGCCGGGAAAGGAAGGGGACATCCCCCGAAACGACAATAATGGAATTTTCTAAGGAAAAAAAGATAATTTTTTCAGGCGTACAGCCGAGCGGCAATCTGACGATAGGCAACTATCTCGGAGCCATAGGCAACTGGAAAGCTTTTGAGGAGCAGTATAACAGCATATACTGCGTAGCCGATATGCACGCTATAACGGTAAGGCAGAATCCTGCGGAGCTTCGCCGCCGCACATACGAGACGCTGGCGCTCTATATCGCGAGCGGACTCGACCCCGAGAAGAATATACTCTTTGTTCAGAGCCATGTTCCCGCTCATGCGGAGCTGGCATGGGTGCTCAATTGCTATACAATGTTCGGCGAACTTTCCAGAATGACACAATTCAAGGATAAAAGTGCAAAAAATGCGCAAAATATAAATGCCGGACTTTTCACCTATCCTACGCTCATGGCTGCCGATATTCTTCTTTATCAGACAGACCTCGTGCCAGTAGGCATAGACCAGAAGCAGCATGTTGAGATAACGAGAGATATAGCGACAAGATTCAATCAGATATATTCCGAGACATTCAGGCTTCCCGAAATTTACACGCCGAAAACAGGCAAGAAGATAAATTCTCTCGCGGAGCCGACAAAGAAGATGAGCAAATCCGATGAGAATACGAATGCGTCGGTATATCTGCTCGATTCGCGCGATGATATAATCCGCAAATTCAAGCGCGCCGTCACCGACAGCGACACTGTGGTAAAGCGTGCCGAGGGCAAGGACGGAATCAACAATCTGATGACCATATATTCATGCTTCACGGGCAAGAGCGACGAGGAGATAGAGCGCGAGTTTGACGGACGCGGCTACGGCGACTTCAAGCTTGCCGTCGGCGAGGCGTGCGCGGATGCGCTGGTTCCCGTTCAGTCCGAATTTGCAAGGCTGACTGCGGACAAGGCTTATCTCGAGTCCATCATGAAGCAGAATGCTGAGTTTGCATCTTATCTCGCAAACAAGACGCTCTCCAAGGTTTATCGCAAGGTGGGATTCACGGCAAAATAATTTTTCGGAGCGGGTTGCTCCGAGACGGAGTTATTTTGCAATATACTGTATATTTTTCGGCGGCGGCTGTGGCTTTTCTGCTTTCACTGGTGCTTACGCCTGCCGCAAGAGCGCTTTCTTTTCGCGTCGGCGCCGTGGATATCCCGCGTGACGGTCGCCGCATGCATAAAAAACCGACCGCGCGTATGGGCGGCGCGGCGATAGTCGTTTCGTTTCTCGCATCGTGCCTGCTTTGCTTTACGGACGGCAGGGCTTTTCCCACGGAATGTCTGCCGGTCTTTATCGGCGGCGCGATGATAGCTCTGCTCGGCGCTGTGGACGATATCCGCGCGCTGAAGCCTACTGTGAAGCTGGCAGGGCAGATAACCGCAGTGCTTTTCACTGCATATGCCGGCGTGAGAATAGATTTTATCGGAACGCCCTCTGGCATCATCAGGCTCGGCATATTTTCCGTGCCTGTCACGGTGCTGTGGATGCTCGTGATAATAAATGCCTTTAACCTGATAGACGGCATAGACGGGCTTGCCGCAGGCACAGCCGCGCTTTCCGCGGCGGCGCTCGCAGGCGTTTCCGTTTCGTGCGGGAGCTATGTATGCGCCGTGCTGTGCTTCTGTCTTTTCGGCGCGGCACTCGGCTTTTTGCCGTATAACAGCAATCCCGCGTCCGTTTTCATGGGAGATACAGGCTCGATGTTTCTCGGTTATATTCTTTCGTGCGCCTCGGTGATGGGGCTTGCGAAATCGCATATGCTTGTTTCCATAGGCGTGCCGCTCCTTATTTTTGCCGTGCCGGTATTCGATACGGCGCTGGCGATGATACGGCGCGCGGTGAAAAGGGAAAACATTTTTTCTCCCGACAGGGGACATATACATCACAGGCTCGTGATAGCGCTCGGCTTTTCGCAGAAGAAAGCGACGCTCACGCTGTGTCTCGTCACGGCGGTTTACTGCATTTCGGCGGCTGTGATGAGCATGAATCTGCCGCTCGGCGCGCTCATCGCGTCGCTTGCAACGGCATATATGATATCGATATTCTTTTTATCGGGAAAATCCGCATGAATCTATGCAAAGGAGGAAAAACGCATGAAAGAAAAGCTGAAAAAACTGCTTTCTTCAAACGGGGCGATGTCGCTTTATTCTGTTTTTTCGCTTATGGCGGCGTTTTTCCTCGTCTGCCTTGCGGTGCTGTGGACGCTCTCGCGGGCAGGGATTTTTGAGTTTCCTCATGCCGAGAGCACGACGGAAAGCACGGCGTCATCGCCCGCGCCCGACCCTGAGGAAAAAACCGACTATGATTACATAGCTGTCCCCGTAAACAAGGCGGCCGTGGCAAAGCTGCTCGCATCATATCCTTTTGCTGATAATTTCTATATGGAAGTGTATATGACTTTTTCCACGCAGGACGGCTTCATGCAGGACGGCGTTCGCCTCTGGAAGAGCGGCGACAGATACAAAATAGTCTACAATGAGGGAAGCGACACGCGGCGAAGCACCATAATTTGCGACGGTAAAACCGTCTCTTACTATTCCGCCGCCGACGAGCTGACATTCACGGCGGAGTACAGCGAGGCGTATGCCTTCGATAATATCGCGTATATACCTTCATTCTGCCTGCTTGCAGGTACTGAATACGAGATAACCGACTATTATCTGCGCGATAACGAATATGTCGTGGAATACAGCATACCATCACTTTCGTATACGGACAAGGTACATATTTCCGCCGACTCGGGTGTAGTCCGCTCCGTGCGGACCTACTGCGGCAATATTCCGGTTTCGCGCTACGATGTCGTAAGCTACACGCTCGGCTATGAGTTTCACGGAGATGAATTCACTCTCCGCTGACGCTACAACATTATAACGAGGACAAGCAGGACGGGGATAATGATATTATCGCTCTCCTTTGAGAACAGCAGAAAGAGCGCCGCACCGAAGAGAAGCAAATCCTCTGCCGAGATTTTCGAGAAGATTCCGGCGGGCGGGCATGGATTTTCGCGAGGCGGACAGCCGCATGGCGGCTCCGGCGGCTCGCATGGTCTGCATGGCTCGCGGGGATTGCGCGGCTCGCAGGGCGGGCTTTCGTATTGCGGCTTTCTGCGCGGTTCGCATGGCGCCTCATCAGGCACAGGCGGTCTGCGGCATGAACCTGTATCATCGCGCGGCGGCGCATCGCATCCGCACGGCTCGCGTGCGGTTTCGACGCAGTTTCCTGCTTCTTTTACGCATTCCTCCTGCGGGCAGGGTTTCTGCATATCGAAGAGACTGCCGCTGTAATCGGGCGGAGGAGAAGCAAATTCTTTTTTCGGCGGATTTTCGGGAAATCCCTTGTCGGGTATTTTACCGTAATTCTTGCTGTAAATAAGTACGCACCTCCCTTACATAAAGTATCCTGCCATTTCGGCAAGCTGCATCATCCGCAGGAGCTTATCTATCTTTTCGCATCTTTTATCATCGAGATACGGCTTGAGCGCGAGGAGAAGCGCTCTGCTGTGTGCCATATTGTTTCCTTTGCGCCTGCCACGGCGCTCTCCCGAGAGCGAAGCGAGCGCGCTGACAGCCTCGGTGATATCCGGCATATCCGGCGCACCGTCGGGCGGAGGCTCTTTGCTTTCGCCGAAATTGCCTGCCTGCACGGCGTTTTCCGCGGGCGGCGGGCTTTCGGGAACGGACGGCGTGCCCGAGGTCATCGTGTCGGCAAGGCGCTTTATCTGCGCCATCATCTCGGGATTCGATAGGATACTGTCGAGCTTTTCGGAAAAATCGTTTGCCAAATTATTCACCCCTGTATTTCGCGTATCATCTGCTCCGTGCGTTCTTTTCCGAGCATGGAAACGAGACGGTAGATATCCTCATCGCTGATGCCGGAGAGCATGGCGCGGATTTTTGATACATCGGGCAGATTTCCGCTCATTCCTGCGGCGCGCGCTACCTTTTCCGCCTTTTCGCGCAGGCTATTGTCGTCGAGACTGAGCAGTCCGTCTACTGTTTTGCGGTTGAGTTCCATAAAAAATCACTCCTATAACTGTTTTTATGCTATATTATGATGAAAACGGTGCTGTTGTCACAGGAGAAAATAAAAATATTGAGAGGTAAAAAATGTATAAGTATACACCGCCGAAAAATTCCAAGGCAGATACGGTTGTGCTCGCGCTTTTTATAACGGCGATAGCATGCTTTGCAGTAGCATCGTTTTCAAGGATGTATGCCGGGCTGATACAGGCGCTCGGCGTTATTTTCATAGGTGTGGCGCTCTTTCTTTTCTGCAGATACACTCTTTCCGTATATACATATCTGATAGAGGACGGCAATTTTGTCGTACTGCGCACTTTAGGCAAGAAAATAAGCCCGATATGCAGTGTCTCGATGAAAACCGGCATCGCGATAGTAAAAATGCCCCATACCGCCGCGGAAAAGGAAGAATACAGAAAGAAATGCGGAAATGTCCGCTCGCGCTTCAATTATTGCAGAACGCTTTCACCCGAAAACGCCTATGCTTTCGTCCTTGATTTCAACGGACGAAAAACGGAGCTTTTATTTGAGCCGAATGAGGAATTTCTACACAGCTTTGAGATGGTTTTTGCCAATGTCCGCAGGGAATATCTCCGCGAATTATACGGAGATGACGGCGAAAGCGGAGAAATATAAAAAATTCGGCTGAAATTTAATAGAAAATTTTTCAAAATGGTATTGCAAATTGCGCTATAGCGTATTATAATAGTAAAAAACGCTCAAAGGGAAAGGGTAAATACAAATGACGGCACTCGAAACGGTAAAAGATATACTTTCAAAGCAGCTTCGTGTTGACATTGATTCTATAACAGAGGATACAAACATTATGGAGGATCTCGGCGCGGATTCTCTCGATATCGTTGAAATGCTCATGAATATCGAGCAGGATTATGGCATTGTTATCGCCGATGACGATATAGTCGGCTTCAAGACGGTCGGCGATATTGTTCGTTATATTGAAAATAATCAGTAACAAAAATATATATCTATCGGAGAAAAAAGCTAATGGCAATTGAGAAAACAAACGAAATTGACGCGCTGGCAACAGAGAAAAACGGCAAAAGACTTTGTCTTGCGATATTCGATTCGATGAATTGGGAAAATCCCGCAGAACATCTCGGGCTTTTGCAGGACAAAATAAACGCATATATTTCGTATATTGAGAACAGACAGTACGAAGAGTCTTTCGGCGGCAAAATAAAGGATTTTCAGATTGTTATCAGATTTGCGGAGAAAGCTCCGGAACAATGCGAAAAATTTATTGCCGTAGCAAATAAACAGCTGAAAAAAGCAAAAGTGAAGATAGTATTTTAAAAATTGTATTACATAAAAAATGCGACTGCGTGTGCAGTCGCATTTTTGTGTTTTCGCTTATTTTTTCAGCTCTGAATTTATGAGATTCAGAACGGAATAGTCTGTTCTGTCGAGGGTTATCGGGGTTATCGATATGTAGCCGTTGAGCGTGGCGTCGGTATCTATGGTGAAGTCCTTTTTATCCTCGTGAACGGAATATCCGTGCTGACGGAAGAGATTTGCTTCTTCCTCCACAAAGCGGTCATTATAGTATCTGCCGCCCTGATGCGTCATGCGGATGGCTTTGCCCTCGGGCGGGATATTTACATTATAAAGCGGGGAATACGAGAGCAATTTGTGCTTGCGGAAAAATTCTATCACGCGCCCGAGCTGAGCCGCGGCGGCATCAAAGCTCCCGGGAGTGGTGGAGAGAGCCACGGCGGGCATTCCCTCGGCGTTCGCCTCGAAAATGGCGCCTACCGTTCCCGAATATACCATATCTATGCCGATATTCAGTCCGTTGTTTATGCCCGAGAGCACGAGGTCGTAATTTACGCCCAGTCCGAGCTTGGCAAAGCGGACGCAATCCGCAGGTGAGGAATCAACCGAGTATGCGCGCACGCCCGGGAGCAGGTCGACTTCTCTTGCTTCAAACGGGCTGTGTATATTGATGCTCTGGCTTTTGCCGCTTTGCTCTGTTTTCGGAGCGGCAACCGTCACCTCACCGAATTCCATAGCCTTCTTTGCGAGAAGCAGAAGCCCGCGGCTTGATATCCCGTCATCGTTTGTTATCAGTATTTTCATCATAGCCACCCCTCATGGTTTTCTTTATAATCGGCAATCAGCCTGTCCGCATCGGCAAGAAGCGCACGCTTTTCACGCGCGTTTTTAACGGAAGCACCTGCGGCGCAGGCATGACCGCCACCGCCGTATTTCTCGGCAAGCTTATTTATTTCGACAAAGCGCGAACGCAGGCGAACGCGGAACTCTCCGGAGTCTTCCTCGATGAAGGCAAGCCATATGATGCTGTTCTTTATCGTGCTGATATAAGAAACACAGTTGCTTGCCGTCTCAAAGCTTATCGCATATTTTTCCTGCATGGCACGCGTGACTGTAAGGTATGCAACGCCGTTTTCCGTGAGCTTCACGCACGATGTGATATGCGCACGGAATTTCAGCTCACCTATCTCCTCCGTGTAGAGGTGGGAGAAGAGCGTATCCGTATCTATTCCGATATCGAGCAGAGCCGCCGCACAGCGCAAGGTATCTCCGGTAACGCTCGAAAAGCGGAAGCGACCCGAATCAGTGACCATGCCCATATAAATATACATGGCGGCAAGCGAATCTGCCTTCAGCTCATCGCGGAAGGCAAGGTAAAATTCCGCTATCATCTCGCAGGCGGATGAACGGCTTTCTTCAACCCAGCGGATATCTCCGTAGTTGTCTGCCGGAATATGGTGGTCTATCTTGATAAGCTCCGTTGCCGCACCGATAGCCGAATTTGAAATGCGGTCGTATGTAGCCGTATCTATGACGATGGCAAGTGCACCCTTGTGTTCCTCTGCGGAGAGCGGCGCCCCCACGCTTCCGAGAAATGAGAGATATTCGGAAGCGTCTTCTGCCGCAACTCTGATATCCTTTTCGGGATAGGTGAGCGAGAGTATACGCGCAAGTCCGAGCGTGGAGCCGACTGCATCTCCGTCAGGTCTG
This sequence comes from uncultured Ruminococcus sp., assembly GCA_905202255.1. Classification (GTDB taxonomy): domain Bacteria; phylum Bacillota; class Clostridia; order Oscillospirales; family CAG-272; genus Apopatosoma. The sequence goes on along the minus strand of CAJKRH010000009.1, from coordinate 13,354 downwards.
ATGTGGCGCGAGATAATTATCTTATCATAGCTTTTTATTTTTTCGAGAATCTGCTTCATTATTTCGTTCATTGTGCCGTTTCCTCCAGCTCTTCAAGGTCGGCGAGCATTTTCATTGCCGTTTCGCGGTCGGGAACAGTGGCACCGCTCGCCTTTGCATGACCGCCGCCGCCGTATTTTACGGCGATGGGATTGATATTGTATTTTGCCGAGCGAAGCTCGCAGAGCACGCCCGCAGATGTTTCGGTGAAGTTGACCCAGCTGTTTATCCCGCGGATATCGGACATTGTGCCTACCATGCCGCGCGATATCGTGAAGGTATCTGCGCCTGTTTCTGCGGCTTCTTCCGCTGTGGTATAGATATATGCGACGCCGTTTTTCGCACGGTTTATTTTAAGCGTGAACCGCGCACGGAGTTTTATCATATCGAGCTCATCCGCATAGAGTTCGCGGTAGATATCCGCCGTCGAAAAATCGACGCTCATGAGAAAGGCGGCAAGCGCAAAGGTGCGTGCATTCACGCTGTCATAGCGGAAGCGACCGGAATCCGTGACCATGCCCGTATAAATCGATTTTGCCGCCGTGGGTGTGAGGTGCAGGGAACATTCTCTTGCAAATTCCGCTATCATGCCGCAGCAGCTCTCAAAGCTTGTATCGGTTATTTCGGTATCGGCTATTTTCTCGCAGAAGATATGATGATCTATGCGCAGAGTGGTCTCGGCGAGGGTATAGCGCTCATCGGAGATGAGCGATTTTGCCGAGGTATCGAGTATTATCGCGAGCGCGCCGCGATAGTATTCGTCGGGTATTATATCAACCGTGCTGTCTGCCATGAAAGCATAGCGACCCGCGGCATCGCCTACGGTATAGACTTCTTTACCCTTGAAATTTTCGAGTATGAGGTGCTTGAGCCCCACCTGCGAGCCGATGGCGTCGCCGTCGGGATTATTATGGCGATGTATTATTATGCGGTCATAGCGCGAAATGAGCGAAATCGCTTTTTCAAACAAAATATGCCACTCCTTTTCCGTGATATTATAAAAGTTTGTCTTTGTATTCTAACATAAAAAGCGACAAAAGTCAACAGGCGGAGAAAACACGAAAAATGAAAGAATCTTATTTACAAAACGGGTAAAATGTGCTATTATAAATATGTATGTAAAAATGAGAATACGGAGGAACGGAAATGGTAAATACGGTATACATCAAAAAGACCGAGGACATAATGCAACTCATTCTCGAGCAGAAATTCGAAGAGAAAATCAACCGAAACAGGTCGTATTTCCTCTATCGCGGGCTTTGCAGGAGCAAATTTTCGCTGGAAACGAGCCTTCATCGTAACTGCCGCGATATGCAGGTTTCTCTCGAGCCGTGCATCCTTCGCAATTTCACAAAATATGCCGAACTGCTCAATCCGGATCTTCGCACATCAGTGTGGCGTCAGATGGTGGTAGGTCAGCATCACGGACTGCCTACAAGACTGCTTGACTGGACATATTCGCCGCTTGTCGCTCTGCATTTTGCCACAAGCTCCTTTGAACTGGCAAAGACGGACACATATGACGGCGCCGTCTGGAAGATAGACGCGCGGGAGATAAACAAGCTCCTGCCGGACAGATACTATGACAAGCTGGCAAGAAACAACGCATGGGTTTTCTCCGTGGATATGCTCAGCGATGTCGTAAAGGAGCCGGCGCAGTACGACAGCGATATGGCGGGGCACGCCATGGCGCTCCTCGAGCCTCCCTCCATAGACCAGAGAATAATAAATCAGTACAGCATCTTTTCCGTCATTCCCATGAATATGGGAAGCATAGAGGAATTTCTCGATAAGTATACGGAAAACACCGTCAAGTATGTCATAGACAAGAGCATAAAATGGGATGTGCGCGATTTTCTCGACCAGATGAATATGAACGAGCGCACGATGATGCCCGGACTTGACGGGCTTTCCACATGGCTCAAGCGCCACTATTTTGTTATGCCGACAAGGGAGGCAAGGGAGGATAAGGAAAATGGAAAGAAATAATCCGAAAGGGTGGCTCTATATTCTGCCCGCCATGCTCTTTCTCGGAGTATTTATGGTTTACCCGCTGATAGATGTTTTCGTCTATTCCTTTGAGGAGGGATATAATTCCGCCTCGCAGACATTTTTCGGCACGGGACTCTATAACTACAAATATGTTCTGCGCGACCCGTATTTTGTTCAGGCGCTGAAAAATACGCTGATTCTCGTTATGATAACCGTGCCGCTGTCAACAGGTATCGCGCTTCTCATTTCGCTCGCACTCTCTTCGATTCAGAAGCTTCGCAGTGCCTTTCAGACGATATACTTTCTGCCGTATGTTACAAATACGCTTGCCGTCGGTCTTGTTTTTATGATTCTCTTCAAGAAAACGGCGTATTCCGACGGGCTTGTAAATCTGCTGATAAATGCTTTCGGCGGGCAGAGCGTCGATTTCATCGGCGGTCCCTACTGGGCAAAGATGCTCGTGCTCTGCATATATACCATATGGATAGTAATGCCCTTCAAGATAATCATTCTGACAAGTGCGCTCGCCTCGGTGAATAAAAATTACTACGATGCGGCGCGTGTGGACGGCACCTCCAAGGGGCGTATATTCCGCAAAATAACACTGCCGATGATTTCCCCCTCGGTTTTCTACCTGATAATAACAGGCTTTATCGGCGCTTTCAAGGCATACAGCGATTCCGTTGCGCTTTTCGGCGTAGACCTCAATGCCGCCGAGATGAATACGCTTGTAGGCTACATATACGATATGCTCTACGGAAACAGCGGCGGATATCCCTCCTATGCTTCCGCGGCGGCAATAATCCTTTTTGCCATAGCTCTGACGATAACATGTATAAACCTCATGGTCGGCAGAAAGAGCATTCATTACAGATAAGGAGGGGGAGAAAATGAAAAAAATCACGGACTACGCACGAGCCGAAAAAGCGGCGCGCGCAGGGAATATAGCGGGAAAAACGCTGATATATTTCTTCCTTTTCGTATGGGCGCTCATAGTGCTTTTCCCCTTTTATTGGATGGTGCTCAGCTCGCTGAAAAGCTACAGCGCATACAACTCGGAATATATACCGAAATTCTTCACGCTTTCGCCGACACTTGAGAATTACAGGGAAGCTTTTACCGCGGTTCCACTCGCTAAGTATTTTCTCAATACGGTGATATTTACAATAGCGACGACGGCACTCATGATGGTGGTGATAACTCTTGCCGCGTTTGCCTTTGCAAGGCTGAATTTCAAGGGCAGGGACATTGTTTTCACGATATTCCTTGCGCTGATGATGCTCCCGAGCGAGCTTGTGGTAATAACAAACTTCGTGACGATAACAGACCTCGGACTGCGCAATACATTCACAGGTCTGATACTGCCATCGGTCACCTCGGTTTTCTATATCTATCTGCTCCGCGAAAACTTCGCGCAGATTCCCGATGAAATGTACTACGCGGCACGCGTGGACGGTGCTTCGGATTTCCGCTATCTCATGCGCGTGATGATACCGATATGCAAGCCGACGATAGTGACGGTTATCATACTTAAAGTAATAGAATGCTGGAACTCGTATGTATGGCCGCGCCTGATAACGGACGACCGGAATTATTTCCTTGTTTCAAACGGAATACAGGAGATACGCGAAAACGGCTTCGGACGCGAGAATATACCTGCTATGATGGCGGCGGTGGTTGTCATTTCCGTGCCGCTTATCGTGCTCTTCCTTATTTTCAGAAAGAAGATAATGGCGGGCGTTTCGAGAGGGGGGACAAAGGGATGAAAAGAATGCCGAAGCTCATATCCGTGCTTCTCATACTCTGCGTTTTTGTCTCGCTTTTTACCGCTTGCCACGGCTCAAAGGGACTGCGTGAATTTGAGATGCCCGATGAATTTGATACCTCGCGTAATTATGAGCTGACCTTCTGGGCTAAGAACGACACAAACAGAACTCAGATGAAAATATACCAGAATGCAATAACGGATTTTGAAGCGCTCTATCCGAATATAAAGATAAAGCTCCGTCTCTATACCGACTACGGCAAGATATACAACGATGTTATCACAAATATAGCGACGGGCACGACGCCGAATATCTGCATAACATATCCCGACCATATAGCGACATATCTGACGGGTGTGAACACCGTAGCACCGCTCGATGAGCTTTTTGCAAGTGAAAAATACGGGCTCGGCGGCAGTGAAGTCCGCTTCGACGGTGTTTCACGCGACGAGATAATAAAAAAGCATCTCGATGAGTGCTATTTTGACGGCAACTATTATGCCGTACCTTTCATGCGCTCCACGGAGGCTTGCTATATAAACAAAACTTATGTCGAGAAGCTCGGTTATACCGTTCCCGATGAGCTGACATGGGATTTTGTATGGGAGGTTTCCGAGGCGGCCATGGCAAAGAACGAGGACGGCACATTCAAGGTGAACGGGCAGAATGTTCTTATTCCTTTTATATATAAGTCGACAGATAATATGATGATTCAGATGCTCAAGCAGTCGGGCTACTCATATTCGAACGAGAGCGGGGAAGCACTTCTTTTCAATGATGATACCAAGTCTCTGCTCTATACCGTTGCCGAGCATGCCGGAACAGGCGCTTTCTCCACTTTCTCAATTTCGAGCTACCCCGCGAACTTCCTCAATGCCGGTCAGTGCATTTTCGCCATAGATTCAACTGCAGGTGCCACATGGATGGGAAGCGACGCGCCTCTCTCCGATATCAGCGAAGATAAGATTGTGAAATTTGAGACGGCTGTACGCGCCGTGCCGCAGTTTGATACGGAAAACCCGCAGATGATATCGCAGGGTCCCTCGATATGCATTTTCAATAAGAATGACCCGCAGGAAGTGTTTGCCTCATGGCTTTTCACGCAGTATCTGCTGACAGACGGCGTGCAGATTGCCTATTCCGAGACGGAGGGCTACGCTCCCGTTACGACAACGGCGAGAAACTCCGCCGAGTATGCGGATTATCTCTCGCGCGAGGGCGAGGATGGTGACGAGCACTACGACATAAAGATAAAGGCGACAAAGCTACTGCTTGAAAATACGGAAAATACCTTTGTCACGCCCGTATATAACGGCTCGGCTTCGCTCCGCAATGCGGCAGGCCAGCTTATCGAGAATGTAACTAAGTCCATGAACCGCAAGGAAACCGTGGACGATGCCTATATGGAAAAGCTTTTTGCAAATGTGACTTCGCTTTACCGCATAGGGGAAGCAGGGAAGGGCGTTTCCGGAAAAGCGGAGCTCGGCGCTCTGCCGGGCGGTTCCAAGGCGCTCATCATCGCTCTTGCTGCTATATGGGTGCTCATCGCCGTGTATTTTATCGTGATTTTAAAGAAAAAATTAACAAAACATGAAAAATGATATTGATTTATCGGCGAAAAGAGTGTATACTATAATCAGCTAAAATACTAAACTCAAAAAAGGAGAATTTAATGATGAAAAAATTTTTAGCTATCGTTCTCGCACTCACATTTGTTTTCGCATTTGTTGCTTGCGGCGAAAAGAAAGACCCCGAATTCAAGGATGTTAAGTCCGAGGGCGTTATGACATACGATGAGTTTGCGGCAGCAGAGCTCAAGACCAAGGTTACAATCGAGGGCTATGTTCAGGCTAAGCAGGTTTATTCCGAGCAGTACGGCAATACCTCGCTTTACCTCCAGGACACAAAGGGCGCTTACTTTGTATATCGCCTTGCCTGCACAGCTGAGGAATACGCAAAGTTCACAGAGGGCGTAAAGGTTAAGGTTGTAGGCTACAAGGACGAATGGTCAGGCGAAGTCGAGATAATCGATGTAGAGTCCTTCTCGGTTGACGCAAGCGTGAAGTACACAGCTCCTGTTTTCGATGCAACATCTCTTCTCGGTACAGATGACCTCATCAAGCACCAGAATGAAAAGGTTTCCTTCAAGGGTCTGACTGTCAAGGCTTCCAAGGATGCTGACGGCAACGATGTTGCTTACCTCTACAAGTGGAACGGCACAGGCGCTGAAGGCGATGACCTCTACTTCAATGTGGCTCTCGGCGATAAGGAATTTCAGTTCCTTGTTGAATCCGATCTCTGCGGTGCCGATACAGATGTTTACAAGGCTGTAAAGAACCTCAAGATAGGCGATACTATCGACCTCGAGGGCTTCCTCTACTGGTATAACGGTGTTAACCCGCATATCACATCCGTAAAGGTAGTTAAATAATCGGAAAATATTATTTCGGAATAAAAGCAAAGGAAATCCGTTCGCGGATTTCTTTTGTTTTTTATTTTCGCACTTTTTCTCTCGTCGAAAAAAATCTCGTTTGTCCATTAAAGTTTTCGCCCGCCTTTTGGGGAAGGCGGCACGAGCCGACGGTGGCGTCGGTCGCGCTCCGCAGAACGCGAAATCTTGTATGGCACTTCTTTTTGATAGCTTTTTCTTCGTGCCTGCTCACGCGAAGAAAAAGCAGACAGGACATCTGATTTTTTCTTTTGGGTGTTGGCTGTACTTTGAGTTCACATGGTAGTGGCGAACATTGTTCGCCCGCGAAAAAACATAAAGAAAAGTTGCTTTAAGTTTCTTTCTGGTTGTTGTGGAATTAAGTAATATGAAGCGTTGCTTCGCCCAAATCGCAAAAGGGAATCCGCGCGGATTCCCTTTGTGATGTTATATTTACTTTTAAAATGTGTTCATTTATTCCCGCCGAGGACATGATTTTTCATTGCCTCAAAGGATTTTTCGCTTATCACATGCTCTATCTTGCAGGCATCCTCGGTTGCCGTTTCGCGGTCTACTCCGAGACGGACGAAAAAGTCCGTGAGCATGGTATGGCGCTCGTACATTTTCTCGGCGACTTCTCGCCCTATATCCGTCAGCGTGATATAGCCCTCCTTATCGACCACGATATAGTCGCCGTTTTTCAGCAGACCTACGGCGCGGCAGACGCTCGGCTTCGAAAATCCCATATATCTTGCTATATCGAGAGAGCGCACTGCTCCTGTTTTATTATGCAGTATATAAATTGTTTCGAGATACATTTCTCCGGATTCCTGTAAATTCATCAAGAACACCTCTTTGCACATTATTTTTGCAATTTTATATATCATATCACGAAAAAGAAAAAAATGCAAGTTACTTTCCGCTAACTTATGCAAAAAAATAAAATTTTACAATTTGTTTGGACAAATTTAATAATTTTCACGAGCAAAACAGTCAAACAAAGCGCAAAAATGACGAAAATACAAAAAATATCTGTTTTTTCGAAAAAACTATTGACATGTGGGCAATATTTGAGTATTATATAAGGTGGTTAGCAAAGGCTAATTATTTTTTAAGACTCGCAGTTAGCTATAGCTAATTTGCTTTGAAAGGTTAGGTAACATATTATGATGCCACTGGTACTTGCAGGTGTCGGAGAAGAGAATATCATAAAGAAGATTGGCGGCACGCCGGAAGTTAAAAAGCATCTTGAAAACCTCGGTTTTGTCGTAGGCGGAAGCGTCACGATAGTCAATACGCTCGGCGGCAACCTTATAGTCAATGTTAAAGAGGCGAGAGTTGCCATAAGCGAAGAGATGGCACGCAAAATCATGATATAAAAGCGCTTGCGCTATTATATACAATAAGGCATAAGAATATAATCTTTAAGGAGGAGAACGCGAATGAAAACTTTGAGGCAGATTGGTATCGGCGAGACCGTAAAGGTTGTAAAGCTTCATGGCGAGGGTGCCGTAAAGCGCCGTATCATGGACATGGGCATTACAAAAGGCGTAGAGGTTTATATTCGTAAGGTTGCGCCGCTCGGCGACCCTATCGAAGTAACCGTGCGCGGATACGAGCTTTCGCTCCGCAAAGCCGACGCAGACATGATCGAAGTGGAATGAGATTTGAAAAGGGAAGAGATTCCCATTATTCAATGATTGCAGTTAGCAATGTCTAATCAAAGAAAGAGAGGATTTCAGCAATGGATCTAAGAATTGCACTTGCGGGCAACCCGAACTGCGGTAAAACAACGCTCTTCAATGCCCTGACGGGTTCAAATCAGTTCGTCGGAAACTGGCCCGGCGTTACTGTTGAAAAGAAGGAAGGCAAGCTCAAGAAGCACGACGGCGTTATCATCACCGACCTTCCCGGCATTTATTCACTTTCCCCTTACACACTTGAGGAAGTCGTAGCGAGAAACTACCTTATAGGTGAGCGTCCCGATGCGATACTCAATATTATCGACGGTACAAACCTCGAGCGTAACCTCTATCTCACAACACAGCTCACAGAGCTCGGTATTCCGGTGGTTATCGCCATCAACATGATGGATATCGTCAAGAAAAACGGCGATAAGATAAACACAGCGGAGCTTTCCCGCCAGCTCGGATGCAAGATAGTCGAGATATCCGCCCTCAAGGGCACAGGCATAATGGAAGCCGCAGAGGCAGCCATAGATGCCGCAAAGAATGTCAAGACCGTTCCGATGCACACATTCTCCGGCAGCGTAGAACACGCCATCGCTCATATCGAAGAGGCGGCAGTTCACGGCATGCCCGAGGAACAGCAGAGATGGTATGCCATCAAGATATTCGAGCGCGATGACAAGGTTCTTTCAACCCTGAAAATCAACCCCGAAACGATGGCTCACATAGAGAAGGATATCGAGGCGGCAGAAAAAGAGCTGGACGATGACTCCGAATCTATCATCACAAATGAAAGATATATTTACATAGCTTCTATAATCAAGGCTTGCTACAAGAAGAAAGATGCGGGCAAGCTCACAACCTCCGATAAGATCGACCGTGTAGTAACAAACCGTTGGCTCGGTCTGCCGATATTTGCCGCTATCATGTTTATAGTTTACTATCTCTCGATGGTAACAGTAGGCAGCTTCGCTACAGACTGGATGAACGACGGTGTATTCGGTGATGGCTGGCATCTGCTCGGCATAGGCTCAAAGGCTTACGAAAACGCATCTGATGATTATACCAATGCCGTAAACGCCATAGGAGCATTTGGTTTTGAGTTTGATGCAGAGGCTGACGATTTTAATGCCGCAGCACTTCTTGATGACCTGAAGAACTTCAAGACAGATAATGAAAAAGGCACTATAGAGGTCGAAAATGAGGAAACTCTTGAAAAGGTCAAAATGACGGCGTATTATTCAAAGGTTCCCGAGTCCGAAAAGAAATATGACAACGTGGTCAAGATGTCTTACCTTGAAGCTGTTGATTACTTTGCAAAGAGCAACAGCGAATTTGCAGAACCCGACCCCGCAGACTTCGGCGTATGGGTTCCCGGTGTTCCGGTACTTATAGGCAACGGTCTTGAAAAGGCTGGCGCGGCTGACTGGCTCTCAGGTCTTATTCTTGACGGTATCGTAGCCGGTGTCGGCGCGGTTCTCGGATTTGTTCCTCAGATGCTCGTGCTCTTCCTGCTCCTCGCATTCCTTGAGGCTTGCGGTTACATGGCTCGTATCGCATTCGTGCTCGACCGTATTTTCCGTAAATTCGGTCTCTCCGGTAAATCCTTCATTCCTATGCTTATAGGCACAGGCTGCGGTATCCCCGGTGTTATGGCATCGCGTACAATCGAAAACGAGCGCGACCGCCGTATGACAATCATGACGACAACGTTTATTCCTTGCGGTGCCAAGGTGCCTTTCATTGCAATGATAGCCGGTGCACTCTTCGGCAGATCCGCATGGGTTGCTACAAGTGCATACTTCATAGGCATGGCTGCTATAATTATATCCGGTATCATGCTTAAGAAGACAAAGATGTTTGCAGGCGATCCCGCACCCTTTGTTATGGAGCTTCCTCCTTATCATATGCCCACGGTAGGCAATGTTCTCCGCTCCATGTGGGAGCGCGGCTGGTCCTTCATCAAAAAGGCAGGCACAGTCATCCTTCTTTCCACGATTTTTGTATGGTTCACATCTTACTTCGGCTTTGTAGACGGCACATTCCGTATGCTTGCCGATGATGAGCTTGATAAGTCTATACTCGCTGTTATCGGCGGCGCTGTCTGCTGGATATTCAAGCCGCTCGGATGGGGTACATGGCAGGCGACGGTTGCTTCCATCACAGGTCTCGTTGCCAAGGAAAATATCGTTGGTACAATGGGTATACTCTATGGTGCGTCCGGCAATGTATGGGCTACGCTCGCAGAGAATTTCACGGGAATTACAGGTTATTCATTCCTCGTATTCAACCTCCTTTGCGCTCCTTGCTTCGCGGCAATCGGTGCTATCAAGCGTGAAATGAACAGCGCTAAGTGGACATGGTTCGCTATCGGTTATCAGTGCGGATTTGCTTATGTAATATCCCTCATGATAAATTCCTTCGGCAACCTCTTTACAGGTAAGCTTCTCGAAGGCTCTGCAGTGCTCAACATAGTAAGCCTTGTATTTGCCGTTGCATTCCTCGGTCTGATAATCTACATGCTTGTTCGTCCTTACAAGGAAGCTACTAAGCTTACAACCAAGGTTGAAGTAAAATAAGTCAGATTTTTGAAAGGAGTCAGTCTTTATGCTTAACTGGATAGCGAATAATATAGCTACTATCCTTATTTCACTCGGGCTTCTCGTTATCGTTGCGGCGATAATAGCGAAGCTTGTGAAGGATAAGAAAAAAGGCAAGTCATCTTGCGGTTGCAACTGCGCACACTGCGCCATGTCAGGCTCCTGCCACAACAATATAAAGACAAAAGGAAATAAATAAAGCACAAACAGCCGTGCCGCCTCAAATGAGACGGCACGGCTTATTTTGCAGGGAAGCGGTATTAGTTTTTTACCTGCCATGAAATGACGGTGGCTTTTGCTCATCGCGCTTCTGAGCGGTCAAAACGGCGGTTTGCGCGGCGAAAGCATAATGGAGTAAAAGAGATATATCCACCGCGCCGAAGCGCGGCAGGATGCTTTATACGGAACAAAAGAAGTGCCGCCCATTCGGGCGGCACGGTTTTGTTTATTTTTGCTTTTTGAAAAGCGTTTTCTTGACCTTTTGCTTTACTGTGGCTTTTCTTGCGGCTTTTTCTTTTTCATACTTTGCTATACGCGCGGCAAGCCCCGAAACGGAACGCTTCAGCTCGCGCTCGCGCTCGAGCGCGGCATAAAGCTCGGTTGCCAGCTCCTCCGCCTTTGCTTCGGAGATTTTTGCCACTTCTTTTTCGGTTTCCGCTTCGCGGTGCGCTCTCGCAAGCTCTGTCTCATACTGCGCTCGGGCTTCGTCATGCTCCGCGGAAAGCTCCGCTATATATTCTATTACATCCTGCTTATTATAACCCTTGACGGAATTTCTGAATTTCACGGAATTGTTCATCCTAAACCGTACCTCCGATGCCTTTTTTATTATTTTATCACATATCGCACAAAATGTCCATAGCCGCAGACAAAAAAATACCGATGAAAAATCATCGGTATTTTTTTATTTTTGAAAATTACTTAAGGAGCGAACGATAGAGCTCTGCAATATCTGCTACGCTTGTCTCTTTCGGGTTGCCGGGACGGCAAGCATCGTCATAAGCGGACTGAGCAAGGAAGGGAATATCCTCTTCTTTTACTATGCCAACGAGGTTTGCGGGGATGCCGACATCCTTGGATAGTTGCTTAACAGCGTCTACAGCGGCTTTTCTGTATTCAGCCTGAGTCATCTTCTCTGTGCCCTCAACGCCCATAGCCTTTGCAATATCGCGATACTTCTCGCCTGTGCACTCTGCGTTGTATTCCATAACGGTAGGAAGAATGATAGCGTTTGCAACGCCGTGAGGAGTATCATAGAGTGCGCCGAGAGGATGAGCCATAGAGTGAACTATGCCGAGACCAACATTGGAGAAGCCCATGCCTGCAACATACTGACCGAGAGCCATGCCTTCGCGTCCTTCGGGAGTGTTGGCAACAGCACCGCGGAGCGAACGGGAAATAATCTCGATAGCCTTGAGATGGAACATATCGGAAAGCTCCCATGCACCTGCTGTGATGTAGCCTTCAATAGCGTGCGTGAGCGCGTCCATACCTGTAGCGGCTGTCAGACCATTGGGCATAGAGGACATCATGTCGGGGTCGATAACGGCTACGACAGGGATATCATGCGGGTCAACGCAAACGAACTTTCTGTTCTTCTCAACATCCGTGATAACATAGTTTATTGTAACCTCAGCGGCGGTACCTGCCGTGGTTGGAACAGCGATTATCGGAACGCACTTGTTCTTTGTCGCAACGGCGCCCTCGAGGCTTCTTACATCCTCGTGCTCGGGGTTGGCAATGATTATGCCGATAGCCTTTGCGGTGTCCATCGAGGAGCCGCCGCCGATAGCGATAAGATAATCAGCACCGGACTTCTTGAATGCGGCAACGCCGTTCTGAACATTTTCGATTGTGGGGTTCGGCTTGATTTCGGAATAGATTTCAAAATCGAGACCTTCGCGCGTGAGAATATCGGTAACTTTCTGAGTTACGCCGAATTTGATAAGGTCGGGGTCGGAGCAAACGAATGCCTTTTTGAAGCCGCGACCGCGAGCCTCTGTAACTATGCTCTCGATAGCGCCTTTTCCGTGGTAAGATGTTTCATTGAGTACAAAACGATTCATTTATTATACCTCCTGTACAGCCGCTTGGCGCGGCTTGTTATCGTCTTTATTGTAATACTTTTTTGCTTTCGTGTCAATATTATTTTGCCGTTTTATATTAAGATAATGTAAAAATTTCCGCATAGTATCGTTACAAAAAATCGCTATGGACATTTTTACCCGGTTGTGATAAAATATCAGCAGAAAAGGAGGCATACTTATGCATTCACGCTATGTTATAAACAGAAAAAATCCCCTCGCGCTGATTTCCGTCGCGCTCATGCTCATCTCTTCCGCGATAAGGATCGTTTATTATACCTCACGACCGATGACGCCGCAGATTTTCTGGATTTACCTTGTAAATACCGTCGCCGCGGCGGTGGTATTCTTTGTCGCAGTTGTTTTCTTCGGCAGGAAACTTCCGCAGCTCACGGTACTTCCCGTGGCGATGGGCGTGGCATTCTTCGCCTATAAAGCCCTCGGCTTTCCGAGCAGAGTACATACCGTGCTGTGCCTCATTCTTTACGCGGGCGTGCTCGCGCTTTATGCACTCACGGTTTTCGGCGTGATAAGGACAAAATACCTGCTTTATCCGCTCTTCGGCTTGCCTTTCCTTTATCATCTCTTCGTCGAGGATACGCAGAAATATTTCTTTGCCGAGCCGCCGGTGCCTGTTTTCGAGTGGCTGCCCGAAATTTCCGTTCTTTGCATTATGGCATCGCTTTTCTTCATATCCGTTTCGCTCGAAAAAAGAAAGTAAACGCATAATCCGCCCGCCGCGCGAATAAATATATAC
>CAJKRH010000008.1 GCA_905202255.1 uncultured Ruminococcus sp. | reverse complement strand
CTTGATTTCCCGGCCCAGCGCGTGAAAATCAAGTTTTCGTTCATCTTGGTACATTCTCATATCACCCCTATATTATTTTACATTTCGGGTGAGAATATTTGAACGAAGTGCAATTTTATGTTTTGGTAGTATTTTGTTTCGTGTTTCTGATAGACAAGGTGTTGCATAGATGTGATATAATAATTTCTGAGGGAGGTGGTGCTATGAAATACAAAATTCTTGTTGTCGAGGACGACACCGTAATACAAACGGAACTTGTAAACCTTTTGAATGGGAATGGCTATCATACAGACGCAGTTACTGATTTTTCTTCCATCGTGCAAGCCGTCAAGAATATCCAGCCCCATTTGATTTTACTGGATATAAAATTACCACAAGAAAGCGGCTATTCTATCTGTTCTCAAATCCGTGGCTTTTCCAATGTGCCGATTATTTTTGTGACGAGCTGTAACACGGATATGGACGAGCTGAACAGCATTTTGCTGGGCGGCGACGCCTTTGTTACAAAGCCCTATAATACCGCAATTTTACTGGCAAAGATTTCTTCTCTGCTGAAACGGGCTTATCCCGCAGAACAGGGTGAGCGGCTTGTATGGCAGGGAGCGGTTCTCCATTTGGAAAGTAGCACGATTGAATATGATGGCAGACAGGCGGAGCTGACAAAGAACGAGCTAAAAATTATCTACTATCTGTTCAAGCACGCGGGAAAAATTTGTCCCCGGAATGATATTGTTGATTATTTGTGGGACAACCAGCTTTATGTTGATGACAACGCTCTGAGCGTCAATATCGCCCGTATTCGGGAAAAGCTATCTGCTATCGGCCTAACTGGCTTTATCAAAACAAAACACAGGCAGGGGTACACGCTATGAACGGAAAACAGTATCTAAAAAACAAACTGCCTATGCTCGTTTTGAATTTGGTCTGCATGATGGCGCTTTCTGCATTTCTGCTATTAAGCGGAAATAGTGTAGACAGTATCTCGCTTATTTTGTTCGTGTGGCTATTAGTCCTTGCAGGTAGTCAGGCTCTTGCATATAACAGCAGAAAAAAGCAGATGGAAAAACTGCTCCGATTGACTGAACAACTGGACGAGCAATATTTGATTGCGGAATTGATGAGCTTGCCGGAGCAAGCTGACGATCAAGTGTTTTATCAGATTTTGAAGTTGGCGGAGAAGTCCATGCTGGAGCGGATCGGCACCATTCAGCGGGAACGACTGGAGTACAAAGAGTATATCGAACAATGGATACATGAGGTCAAAACACCAATTACCGCTATGAAGCTATTGTGCGAAAATAACCGTTCAGCGTTCACACGGGAACTGTTGGCAGAATTAGAGAAAACAAATCGCTTTATCGACCAAGCTCTTTATTACGCCCGTAGCGAACATACGGAAAAGGACTATTTGGTTCGTGAGATCCGCCTGTTTGATGCAGTCCATCAAGCGATTTCCGACAACAAGTATCTGCTTCAGCAAAATGGGGTTCAGATTGATGTTCAAGAAACGGACGAAACCGTTTATTCGGACGAAAAGTGGATTTGCTTCATTCTTAACCAACTGATCGTCAATGCCGTAAAATATCAGAATGAACAGTTGCACTTGACGATTTATAGTGAGCACATGGGCGATCAGATTATTTTATGTGTGCGGGATAACGGCGTTGGGATTTCCAGTAGTGATTTACCCCGTATTTTTGAAAAGGGCTTTACCGGGAAAAATGGTAGAACTGCCGCACAGAACGCTACTGGCATTGGCCTGTACCTATGCAAGAAGCTGTGTGATAAACTCGGTATCGGCATTTCCGCTACCTCCGGGGATGAGGGTACGACTTTGCGACTTTCCTTTTACATCAATAACTTCATTCATCAAGTGCAGGGTTGAATGGCTCTGCACTTCTTACATTTCTGTAAGAACTTTGTAAGAAAACTTGATACAAACGAATGGCCTTTTTCGCTACAATAAAATCGAGGTGAAAAACATGAGCGAACTTTTGAAACTGGATCATATCCAGAAATATTACGGCAACGAAGGCGCTATTACAAAAGCCATCAACGATATTAGCTTTTCTGTCGAACACGGAGAATTTCTTGGAATTATGGGTGCGTCCGGTTCTGGTAAGACAACCTTGTTGAATTGCATCTCCACCATTGATACCGTCAGCGCAGGCCATATCCATTTGGACGGAGCCGATGTAACAAAAATCAAGCCGAAAGCCCTTGCCCGTTTTCGTCGGGAAAACCTTGGCTTCATTTTTCAAGACTTCAATTTGCTGGACACATTGACGATTTCTGAAAATATTGCATTGGCACTGACGATCAATAAAGTCCCGGTTGGAAAGATCAATCAACAGGTACAGGATATTGCCGAGACTTTGAATATCACAGATATTCTGAACAAATATCCTTATCAAGTATCTGGCGGCCAGAAACAGCGCTGTGCCTGTGCCCGAGCGATTATCAATAAACCCAAACTGATTTTAGCGGACGAGCCGACTGGTGCTTTGGACAGCCATTCTTCTCAAATGCTCCTTTCCACCATGCAGAGCATCAACGAGCAACTTGGGGCAACCATCCTAATGGTGACGCATGACGCATTTTCCGCAAGCTATGCCAACCGAATTTTGTTCCTAAAGGACGGTGAGATTTTTACCGAGATCCACAAGGGGAGCACTACCCGAAAAGCATTTTTCGAGAAAATTCTGGATGTCCTCACCATGATGGGAGGTGGGCAGACAGATGTATGCTAAACTGATTTTCAGAAATGCAAAGCGATCAGCAAAAGATTATTTGGTTTACATCATTACAATGACGCTCTGCGTGATGCTGTTTTATGCGTTCCTGTCTATTTCCAGTAGCAATTATCAGCCCGATATTGGTTCGGAGTACAATGTCACAATGTTAGGCTCTGAAATGAAAGCGGCCATCTGCGGTGTAACCTTGCTATTGCTGTTTTTAATCCGTTATGTGAACAGCTATATGCTGCGGCGCAAGCAAAAGGAATTTGCAGTTCAGTCCGTTATGGGTATGGAGCAGAAAACCATCGGATGGCTGTTTTTTGCGGAAACCTTTGTCATGGGGGCCGTGGCAATCGTCATTGGCATTTTTCTTGGCGTTATCTGCTCCCAGTTTATCACGGCGATGCTCCTGTCCTCTTACGGCCAGGACTACAAACTGTCATGGACGCTGTTCCCGGACACGGTACTGCTGACGATCTGCTTTTTCGCATTGAGCCTTTTCGTGGTGGGGCTTTTCAATGTTCGCACGATACGGAAAATCAAAATTATTGATATGCTCTATGCGGATAAGCAAAACGAACCGCACTTGAAAAAAAGCCGCTATATGCCTGTCATAGCTGTCCTATTCAATGCCATTTTAGCGTGGATGGTGTTTACGGGTGTTGTAAAGAAACATTTTTATTTTGATGTTCGCTTTGCGTTTCCTGTTCACATCATGTTTTGGGGTAACATCATTATTCCGGCTTTCGGAATATTGTGGTCGCTTGTTTGGCTTGTGCGGCATAAAAAATGGGGATTTGATAAATTCGTTATCGGTCAATGTCTGATTACGATTTTGAACGCCTGCTTCTTGGCAAGCGTCCCCCAAATACAAAGTAAATACTATGTGGCCCTCGGTACGGGAAATCTCAACCAATATCTGATTTTCATTTTGGCAGACCTCATTTTTCTGATTTGTGGTGTCATCTATTTGGCAAGCAGTTTGTTGGTGGCATGGAAAGAAAAATCTTTGGCGCATAAATACCAAGGGCAGAACCTCTTTTTCTTTGGGCAGATTATTTCAAAATTACAGACTACAACCAAAACCATGACATTGATCTGCCTTACGCTGGTGCTTTCCATTTTCCTGTTTATTGCGGCACCGGCATTGACTGGATGGGCTTCTGGCTATCTGGATATTCGTTCTATGTATGATGTGCAGATTAGCACACGCTACAATGATGTTTATGATGAAGCCGATTTGCCGCGAGATAATTATGAGCTTGTCACGGAATTTCTTGAGGAGCACAATATTGAAACCTCTTTTGATCGCATGGTAAATCTCTATCTGCCAAACAAATCAGATTTTCATAATCGGGTAAAACTGGACTTCCCCGTGGTGGCGATGTCGCTTTCTGATTACAACGCCCTGCGTGAGATGCTGGGAATGGAGCAAATCTCCTTAAAGGAAAATGAGTTTACGACCCAATGGCAGTCTATTGCAACCGAGGATGAAAGAACAGAGTTTTTAAGTAGTATTACAACCGTTTCGACTGATGCTGGCGATTTGGTTCTTGCTGAAACTGGCTATTACGACGAGCCGATTGGGGAAACGGTATATAACGACTATACCGATGTTGTATATATCTTTCCAGATATCGTCTGCAAGGAACTTCTTTCCGTTATGAAAAACCGCTATATCATAACAGCGGAGCCAGTCTCTTATGACGATACTAAGGATTTGGAGGCTGAATTTTGTTCGGTGTATCCAGAGAGCGCAGAAGGTGTTCACTACTATATGCGAACCCACACCCAGCAGGTCAACAGTACCAAGGCTGAAATGTTCGTTCTAAAAGCAAGTATGACCTATGGAGCGGTGGTTCTCATGGTAATCTGTTTGACCATTCTGGCCCTGCAACAGCTATTAGATGCAACCCATTATCGGTATCGCTTCGGAGTACTTCGTAAGCTGGGAGTAGAGGAAAGCGAGATTGACCGACTTGTCTTAAAGCAGTTGGCAGTATGGTTTGGCTTGCCGATTGCTGTGGCAATCTTAATTTCTCTGGTGGTGATTTTCTACTTCTTCCAAATGATTTCGGTACAAATTTCGGCCTATTTGGGCTTTGGTGCTTTGATGGCACAAGTAGGTATTATCGTCGGTATCCTTATTCTGTTGCTACTGTGCTACTTTATCAGCACATGGATTTTGTTCAAGCGATCCATATCAGAAAACTAAACAAATCCTAATCTGCCGCACGACGGCAAAAGAAAAAAAGCCGTCGTAGAGCAGAGAATATTCGTGCGCTTACTTTACAAGCGGCGGCTTTGACAAGATCAGAGCCGCCGTTTTTTTGTCTGTTTGAAAATGCGACGACCCTCTTTCCGTACTATGACACGGCGGCATTTAGGAGGATGCCGCCGTGGTTCAATTTATCTATCGACAATATTCGACAAATGGTAGCGGGCTAAAAAAAGTGTAGCTCCCCCTCCGGGTAAGTCTGGCTACGAACATGAAATATTTCAGTCTGTAAATAGAAATATAATTTCGTGTGTCCGTATAGCGTCATGCTGTGCGGGCGCTTTTCTTTTATCCTCTGCCCGCTTCGAGACACTTTGTCCCGAGGTTGGTAGGGGCGGCCCCGGCTGTCGATCCCCGCCGCCCCCTCCGTCCAGATCGCCACTCACCAAAATCTGAACGGAGGAAAATATAATGACTACTATCAATCTGAAAGACTATTACCCTTGGTACTTAACCAATGAGTATATCGAAGTCACCGATGAAGTGGCCGAGGCGCTCATGGCCAGCAAGCGGGCCGAGGCCGCCCATGCGGAGCGGGTGCGCTACAACAGGGCTTATTATTCCCTGGACTGTGATGACGGGATCGAATACTCCGCCTGTGTTCACGAGCCCAGCCCCCAGGAGCTCCTGGATCGCAAGGAGATGTTCTATCTGTTGTGGAACGCCCTTAACTCCCTGCCGGAAGTCCAGGGCCGCCGGGTGGACGCTTATCTGATCCTCGGCAAGACCTACCGCCAGATCGCCCGCGAGGAGGGCGTGGACAAGTGCGCTGTCCGCCGCTCTGTGAAAAGCGGCATTACGCACATGAAAAAATATTTGAGAAAAAATTTCTGATCTGCTATCTCCTTTTCGCCCTTTTTTCTGGAGGTATATGAGAGGAGGATTTCTCCCTCTCCGCAAAGAGGACGCGGGGGCCAACAGCCATAGCGCGGGGCCGGATCAATGTCCGGCTCTCCGAGCCGCCGCCCCTCTCTGCGGGGGAGCGCCGCCGCCGAGGATGCTGTCTTATGACGGGGCAAGAAAATGAGCGCGGCGCTCCCCTATATCTTTATGAAAAAGGGGAACGCTCTATGAACTACGATCCAGAATTGGCGGCCCTGCTCTCTCAGCCGTGGAGCGAGGGGGCCTGCCGGGGCTATGTGATCTCCGCGATGGAACGGTGCGGTTTCAAGCCCGCCGACATTCAGCAAGTGATGATGGAGCTCCACGAGATTTTCGACTATACCACACTGGAGGAGGCCCGCGCCTACTATGAGCGGAGCCCCTATTGACTTCTGGACAAAGTGTCCAGAGGCCATACCGTCAAGCGGCCAGCGCCCTATGTGGGTGCTGGCCGTTTCCTTTATCCATACTGTTTTCAGAGGGAGGTATTTTATGCAGGCACAGGTCAAATACGAAAGCGAGTTCAAAACTGCCGTTCTTGGTGATCGGACGATCACCGTCAAGAATGTTACCCCCATTTACCCGCCGCAGGAGCGGGACAAACGTGACCGTGAGATCGAGCGGCGGCTGTTTGATGTGTTTGTAAAGTATGCCGGGCGGCGGGGGTAGGCCGGAGTCATCCTTGTTGTATGGGGGCATCAGAGGTATAATATAGTTGTAGGTTGGCTCCCACTGATAGAAAGGGAGCTAATTATGGATAACAGAATTGACGCGATTTATGGGCGGCAGTCGATTGACAAAAAGGACAGTATCAGCATTGAAAGTCAGTTTGAATTTTGCCGTTACGAATTGAAAGGCGGTGAGGGCCGGGAGTACAAGGATAAAGGTTACTCCGGCAAGAACATTGAGCGCCCGGACTTCCAGAGGCTTTTGCAGGACATCAAGCTGGGGCTCATCAAGCGGGTGATCGTCTACAAGCTGGATCGGATCAGCCGCTCCATCGTGGA
Organism: uncultured Ruminococcus sp.; assembly: GCA_905202255.1. Lineage (GTDB taxonomy): Bacteria > Bacillota > Clostridia > Oscillospirales > CAG-272 > Apopatosoma. The sequence continues at coordinate 46,068 of CAJKRH010000008.1, read as the reverse complement.
CTTTGCAAAGCTCATGGAGCTGTTCAAGCAGTACAATGTGGAGTTTGTGTCCTGTACGGAAAAATTTGATACCTCTACCCCGATGGGCAGGGCGATGCTCAATATCTGTATCGTATTTGCCCAACTGGAACGGGAAAGCATCCAAATGCGTGTGCAGGACGCTTTTTATTCCCGGTGTACCAAAGGCTACTATATGCGGGGCCGAACGCCATACGGCTTTGATACCGAGCCCATCGTTATGGACGGGATCAAGACAAAGAAGCTGGTGGAAAACGCGGAAATGGATTTTGCCGAGCTGATGTTTCAAATGTACGCGGAGCCGGGCAATTCCTACGGCGATATAACCCGGTACTTTGTCAAACACTCCATTAAGGTCTATGACAAGGCGCTCCAGCGGGCCTTTATCTCCAAACTGCTGAGAAACCCCGTCTATGTCCAGGCAGATATGGACATCTACGAATACTTCAAGGCCCAGGGCGTGAAAATCGAAAGCACCCCGGAAATGTTCACAGGGGACAATAGCTGCTATCTCTACCAAGGGCGCGAGGGCGAGGAACAGATCCTTGTGATCGCCCCGCACCAGGGCCGCATTACTTCCCAGCTCTGGCTGACCGTCCAGCGCAAGCTGTCACAGAACACGTCTTTCCAGAATGGCCGCAAATGCCATAATACCTGGCTGGCCGGGAAAATCAAGTGTGGGCGCTGCGGTTATGCTTTGACTGCCCTGCGAGCTCAAAACGGTGTTACCTACCTGCGGTGCAAGCAGCGGGCGGATAACGGGAGCTGCGAGGGGGCCGGTACGCTGACGGCGCAAAGCATGGAGTCCTTTGTGTATGGCGAGATGGTGGAGAAAATGCGGAAGTATCACACGCTGAAAGGCGGCAAGGAACAGGGCTATAATCCAAAGCTGACCGCCGCCCGTGTTGCCCTGGCAAAGACGGAAAGCGAGATCGAGAAACTTCTGGACACTTTGTCCGGGGCCAATCCGCTGCTCCTGCAATACGCAAATAACCGGATCGAGGAGCTGGACACAGAACGACAAAAGCAGTTAAAGCTGGTAGCAGACCTTACCGCTAATTCCGTTTCGGACACGCAAATTGACTGTATCACGAATTACCTCAACGATTGGGAGTCCGTGAGTTTTGACGATAAGCGCAAGGTGGTGGATATTCTCATATCCCACATTGACGCGACCAGTGAGAGCGTTACAATCCACTGGAAAATCTAAAACCTTTTTCACTTGGCATTATGCCCTTGTAAAAAATAGTTTAGCTTTCGTAAATATCTTCATCCGATAAAAACATTTACCCTTTCACTTTTTCGGTCTGCGTTTTTTTAGCATCCTTGCTCAGTATATCTCTACGGCGCCGAACGAAGCCCCTGCATTTATCTTAATGCTGTGGTCTCCCTTTCTGTCGGCAACGGTATTCTTCACCTCGCCGAAAGCGACATCGCTTTTCACCTCTACCGTCACATCGGCAGGCGTGCGTACAACGGCTCTGGCAAATGAAGAGCTTACATTTATCACCGCGCCGTCCGAAACGGTAGCACCGCGCATATCTATGATAAGCTCGCCGAAGCTGACGGAAAAGTTTCCGCCGTTTACATTTTTGCCGTCATAGTTTATGTTTCTCGAGCCGAAAGTCAGCTTTTCCGTTGAAACGCCGTCATATGTCTGCCCGCTTTCGCTGTGGCTGACGGAAAATTTCGGTCTGCGTACAACGGTGGAAAAGATGATTCGCAGAGCGATATATATTATCAGAACGGCAAAGAAAAGCTTCCATGTGATGTATTTTCCGATATTTTCAAAGCGGTATTTGACAAAGAGCACCGCGCCTATGACAAATACGAAAACATCCCATTCCCTGAAGCCGTGCGAGCATATTCCCGCAACGGCAAGCACCATCAGAAGAACGCACCACCAGCCCTTGAAAAAGATATCAAAGCTCCACAAGTCGAGCGCACTGCCCGCAAAAGCAATGCCTATGGCAAGAAGAACAAGTCCGTAAAAGATTTTTACTATAGTCGAGCGGCGAAAACCGTTATTCATAAGTCATATCTCCTTTATCTTTTCGAATATTTTTCGAAGAAGAAGCGTCTTCTTCTGTTTATTATTATGCGGGAAACGAGCAAAACAACAAGGAAAATCACGATAAGCAGGCAGATTATATAAACAGCCGCACCGATTTCGCTCTCTATCTTCAGCTCTTCCCAGAGGCTGTTCATATGGTCGCGCGTGGCATCGGGAAGGTCATGGAAAAACTCCATATTGCTCATATCGAAATCATAGAGGACGGATATCGCATCCGGATGTATCTCCTCTGTCATATATTCGATATATTCATCATCCTCATAAACAAGCGAATTCGGGCTTGCATAGCATATATATTCGGCATTTGCTATGGCAACTTCTTTTGAGAGCATGAAGTTGATATATTCAAGCGCGAGGTCGTAATTCTTCGTGCTTGCGGGGATGCACATGGCATCGACGAAAACATTAGTGCCCTCCTCGGGATGATAGAAAGCGAGATCCTCGTTATCGGCGTACATCGTGAAATAGTCGCCCGCATAGTACGGAGCGATAGCCGCGCTTCCGCCTTTCATCTTATTGAAAACCTCGTCCATTACATAGCCCTGAACAACGCTTTTCTGCTTTTTCAGCAGGGCGAGGGCACTGTCCCATGTCGTGAGGTCGTCGGAGTTTACGCTTGATTTCTGATAATACTGCGCGGTGCCGAAAGCATCGCGCGGGTTATTGAACTGGAGGATATTGCCTGCGTATTCCTCATCCCACATGAGCGACCAGCTGCCGATATTCTCATCATCCTCGCGGACAATTCCCGTATTATAGATGATACCGACGGTGCCGTAGGTATACGGCACAGACCACTTTTCCTCGGGGTCATAATAAAGCCCCTTGAATTTCTCATCTATATACTTGTAGTTTGCTATCTTGTCCTTGGGATTCATCTCCTTCAGCAGTCCCTCCGCGGCAAGGCGCGCTATCATGTAATCCGAGGGGATTATGACATCATAGCTGACAGCGCCGCTGGAAAGCTTGGCATAGAGGTCCTCATTGCTGGAATAAAGCGAATAATTCACCGTAACATTCTTGCTGAGCACCTCGCGGCAGTATTTTTCAAATTCCTTATTCGTATCGAGCGAGCCTTCGGAGCCGTCGGAAATATATTCGCCCCAGTTGTAAACATAGAGTGTGGTGCTTCCCTTTGCGGGAGCGTCCGTATCCGTATCGTCCGATTTGCCGCATGAAGCAAGCGAGAATATAAGCGCCGAAAGCAGCGCGAAGCAAAGAACGAGAGAAAGAATTCTTTTCATGCTGCAGCACCTCCCTTTGCCTTTGCGCGCTTGGATTTTTCACCGCGCGAGCCCGCGAAATTGACCGCGAGCAGAAGCCCGAGTATCACAAATACCATCAGTGCGCATAGCGCATACATGCTGTATTTGACCTCGTGCGCCGTCTGGTTGTAAACATAGAGCGGCAGGGTCTGAAAATCGGGGGAGCTTACGAAATGGCTTATTACGAAGTCATCGAGCGAGAGCGTAAAACCGAGCATGAGACCCGAGATAACGCCGGGCATTATCAGCGGAAGCTCCACCTTGAAAAATGTTTTTGTCGGTGTGCATCCGAGGTCGAGTGCCGCCTCCGTCAGGTGCCTGTCCATACTGCGGAAGCGCGGGAGCACGGAGAGGATAACATACGGCAGGTTAAAGGTCGTATGTGCGATAAGCATGGTCATAAGACCGAATTTTATCGGCAGGAAAGCCATTCCCGATGCCGCCACAAAGAGAAGCATCATGGAAACACCCGTCACGATATCGGGATTCATCATCGGGATGTTTGTCACCGAGGATATCGCCGTTTTCAAAAATCTGCTTTTCATCCTGTCTATGCCGAGCGCGGCGAAAGTGCCTATCACCGTGGCAAGCAGAGAGGACGAAACGGCGAGGATAAGTGAATTTTTGAGTGCTTTCAGCGCCTGAGCATCGCGGAAAAGCTCCTTATACCAATAGAGCGAGAATGTCGAAAAATGGTTGAGCGAGCCCGCTCTGTTGAAAGAAAATATCACGAGCACGATTATCGGTGCGTAAAGCAGAGCGAAAATCAGCCACATATAGATTTTCGAGAGTGTTTTCATACGATAATACCTCCTTCATCTCCGTCGGTAAAGCGGTTCATCACGGCTACCGATATAAGAATAAGTATCATCATTACGAGAGATATCGCCGCGCCTATATGATAGGTGTTCACATTTTGGAACTGGCGCTCTATCGTATCGCCGATGAGGTCAAACGAACCTCCGCCGAGCTTCTGCGAAATATAGAATGTGCTGATGGAGGGAACGAAAACCATCGTTATTCCCGAGATGACGCCCGGGAGAGAAAGCGGCAGTGTGACGCGGAAAAGCGCTTTCGCATTGCTGCAGCCGAGGTCGCGCGCCGCCTCCATATAGCGGGGGTCGAGCTTGGAGATGCTCGTGTATATCGGGAGCACCATATACGGCAGAAAATCATATACCATGCCGAGAATAACCGCGCCCGATGTGCCGACTATTTTCGCTTTCGGAAGCCCGAGGCTTTCAAAGAGCGAATTGAGAAGTCCGCCGTTATCGAGCAGAGCCATGAGCGAATATGTGCGTATCAGCAGGCTTATCCACATGGGGAGCATGAGAAGCACCACCATTATTTTCTGCTTTGCCGGCGAGAGCTGAGATATAACAAAAGCAAGCGGATAACCGATGATAAGGCATATCGCCGTCGCTATCAGCGCAAAGCAGACCGACAGCAGAAATATATGCGCATAATCGGAGAGCATCGTTATATTGTCAAAAGTAAAGCTGCCGCTGTTATCCGTAAAGGCGAAATAAACGACAAAGATAAGCGGTGCTACGATAAAAAGAAGCACCCATACTATATGAGGCACCGCGGCAAAGCCCTCGAGAAAAGAACGCTTTTTCATTCCTCTCCCGCCTCCTCGTCATCTTCCTCGTCGTCGACGACGGAAAGCTCGTCAAATTCCTCGCTGAAGGAGGAATAGTCGCCGAACATATCGGAATATTCGGATTTCTTCATTACATGGATAGCGTCGGGCTCTATATAGAGACCTATCGTGGAATCGGGAGCGCAGTAATCTGTCGTCTGTATCATCCACTTGAAACCGCCGATATCGACGATTATCTCATAGTGCACGCCCTTGAAGGTGACGGAGGTCACCGTTCCGCGGAGCATTCCCTTTTCGGGCTCCACTATATCGACATCCTCGGGGCGGACGACTATATCGACGCTCTCGTTCTTTTCAAAGCCCGCGTCAAGGCATTTGAATTCGTGACCTGCAAATTTCGCGAGGTAGTCGGCAGGCATTGTTCCGTCCAGAATGTTGGATTCGCCGATGAAGTCCGCAACGAAAGCGTTCACGGGTTCATTGTAGATATCCGTAGGCGTGCCTATCTGCTGTATCTCGCCGTTTGCCATGACCACTATGGTATCCGACATGGAGAGAGCCTCTTCCTGATCGTGGGTTACATAAATAAATGTAATTCCCGTCTGCTTCTGGATATTTTTAAGCTCGTTCTGCATATCCTTGCGCAGTTTCAAATCAAGCGCGGCGAGCGGCTCGTCGAGCAGAAGCACGCGGGGATTGTTAATGAGTGCGCGGGCTATCGCCACTCTCTGCTGCTGACCGCCCGAAAGCGTAGCCACCTTGCGGCGTTCAAAACCGCGCAGATTGACGAGGGCGAGCATATCCTCAACACGCTCGACTATTTCTTTTTCCTTTACTTTCCCGACGCGCAGACCGAAAGCAATATTCTCGAAAACATCGAGATGCGGAAAAAGCGCATATTTCTGAAAAACCGTATTTACCGACCGCTTATACGGCGGCACATCGTTCACCTTTTTATCCATAAAGATGACATCGCCTTCATCGGGAGATTCAAAGCCGCCGATGATTCGCAGGGTCGTCGTCTTTCCGCAACCGGATGGACCCAGCAGGGTCACAAACTCCTTGTCATGGATATCGAGGTCAATACTTTTCAGTACCTGTTCGTCGTCGAAGCTTTTTGAAATGTTCTTTAAGCTGATAATAACCTTTGTTTCGTCCATTTCTTCTTTCACTTTCACCTTTTTAATAAATTTTCGTGCGCCCACCGACATGAGTCCGCCTACGCACAGGACGGGAAAACAAAATCCGCATATAACCGACAGTTTTCGCCGCCAAGCTTCAAAAAAAGCACGAAAAAAGAGATTTTCCGTGCAAAAAAAGCGCCGTGAACAATATCAAAAAATATTTTGAACGCGAGTAGGCGCGGGAGGTTTTTGCCGATGCCGCCGCCCGAGTGGAGAGCGCTTTCCGGCATGGCAAAAGCCTCATTTTCGTGCCTTCTCATGATTCACGAGTGCATTATAGCAGATATGCCCCCAAAATGCAATAGGTTTTATTAAAAAAGTTGAAAAAAATCGGAATTAACCGTAATTATCCGTGATTAGCCCGAGAAAAGCCGCGGATAGGCTCGGGAAATCTTGCTTTTCTTCCGAAAATCTCCGAAAATCTCCGAAATCCTCCGTTTTCTATGCGACCGTGCGAACAGGCTCGTCGGGTGCCTTTGCGGCGCTTTTCGCAATGCTTTTCACGCGGACAAGCTCGACCGTCATATCGTCGCTTCTCTTCTCGTGAAGCTTCGCGCCCTCGGCTATCTTTCCCGCGAGCGCATCGAGGTCGCTTTTGTCCGCACTCTCAAGAAGCTCCGAAAGCCACAGTCCGCCGTCGCCGTCCGGCGTGTCGTTTGCCGCGATGCCGTCGGATGAGAGGACTATGATATCGCCGTCGCGCAGGTCAAATTCCGTCATTTCGGCTACAAGCCGCGGCATTATGCCGATGGGTGCCGTGGAACTTGCTATTTTGAAGAGGCTCTCGCCGCGTATCACATACGAGGGCGTCGCGCCGCTCTTGATAAACGATGCCGTGCCGAGCATGAGATCTACTTCCAGCAGGTCGACCGTGGCAAAGCATTCTACGCCCTTGCCCGCGATTATCATATTCAGCATTTCGAGCGTCGTCGATTTTTTATTTCCGCAGGCAAGCATTTTTTCGAGGAAAATGCGGCATATTCTCGCCGTCAGCGCCGCTTCCCTTCCGCTTCCCATGCCGTCGCAGATGAAGCAATAGGAATATCCCTCATCGCTCTCGGCAAAGGAAACGCTGTCGCCGCAGTAGTCCTCGTTTTCTTTCGTTATCTGCCGCCCCGCGTATTCCACCTCAAAGAGCGGAAGCGAGGAGAGCGTCATCGCCGTCTCTCCGTTTTCTATGATAAATTCGGGCGCGGAAAGCCTGCCGCCGCATACACGCTCGCATATGGCATGGATATCCTCCACACCGACAGGCGCACGCGAAAGCTCGCCGCCGCAGGCAACGATATATTTCTTTCTCGTGCCGCAGACAACGATATTTTCGGGCGCAAGTCCCGCCGAGAGAAAGGCGCGGCGGAGTTTTTCCGTCAGCACCCTGTCCGGCACGCATATCCCTTCGGAGTAAGCCGCCGTATCGGCGAGTATGCGCGCCGCCATATCGTAATCAAAGGCGAAAAGCCCCGTTTTGTCGTTTGTCAGAGCCGCGCCTATCATCTTTGCGGCACAAGCATTTATATCCTCCAGAATATAATCAAGCCGCTTACAGCCGCTCACGGCAAGCCCCTCTATCTTCTCGGGCGTCATTCTGCCGCCACTCATCAGCTTCGCCGTGAATTTTTCGAAAAATGTGCCGTCGCCGCCGCAAAGTTCGAGCGGAGAGCATCCGCCGTCGCACATGGAGCAGTGGCTCTTCCAGATATCGCGGCACATTTTTTCGACAGCGGCTCTGTCGGGTACGCGGAGCTTGTCCGAGAGGTCGCGCAGAACTCCCGAGAGCGAGCCCATCGTTTCCGAGATTCCCTCTATGCGCTTCGTATTGTCCGCTTCCCTCTTCTGTGCGATTATATCGCGGCAGTTGAGCCGTTCGCCCTCTTTTTTATAGAGGCAGATATCGGGCAGTGCGCCTATGGCGGCGGGGACCCCGATGAGAACCGCGCCTATCAGAATTTCAAATATAAATGAAGAAATATCCGTTTTTCCGCCGATGAGCGCGCCCGAAACGAAAACTCCGAGCGGCACGGCAACGCCCGCAAGAGCGCTCGCGGAGAAGAATATTCCCGCCGCAAGCCCCGCCACGGCAAAAAGCGGAATATATATCCCGCCGCAGGCGATGCCTATCAGCAGTCCCGTAACACACCCTCGCGCCGCCTGCCCGAAATAGCCGATATAGAGCGTTCCCGCAAAGCCGACGATAAGCGCAACTGAAAGCCCGAATATATGTATATCGCGAAGCGAAAGCACTATCGCAAAAAGAAGCGCCGCCGTTCCCGTATCATAGAGCGATGTGAATCTGTAATCTTTCTCGAAAACAAGGCTGAAAAGCAGTGTGAATACCACCGCCGAAACCGCCGAGAAGAAAAGCGACAGAAAATCATATCCCTCGAATGTGCTCCCGCCGTATATGAGCGAAGCGATACCGCCGCCGAGCGCAACCACGGCTGAAAGCAGAAGCCGCGCCGATACGGAATCACAAAGCACCGCCGTTTTTCCGTCTCTTCTGATATCGTCGGCTGTGCGCACGGCAAAGCTGAAAGCATATCTGACGGCGCATGCCGCAATGCATGAGACAGCGTAAATAAGCATTACGCTTTCGTCAAGATAGAAATGTTCGGTGAATGCCCTCGTGCAAATGCCGAAAGTGACGCCGAGCGCACCGCGCGAAACACCGCATACCATCGCTATGCCGAGCACTCTCGCGCCGAACGGAAGCTCCGCTCCGCAAAAGAAAAATCCCGCCGCGATATATAATATCACACCGAGCGCACTGCGGAAACCGCGCCATGCGCCGCTCCCGAATCGCGAACCCCGCATTCTGCCCTTTCCGTAAATATCCGACATATGCCTGCTGTTTGTCATTTTTACCATCCTTTCTCGCTTTAAAGACAAGCCTGATGCTTTTTTGTCGCGAAAACGCCCTCTTTCCGGCATTTTCGTCTGCACACAGTTTATCATAAAAATGCCGCGGCGCGGGTCGATAACGGTAGGGCGCTTTCTGTAACCTTTTCGCGCTTTTTACCGTATCGGCACGCACCGACGGGAGAAATATTGACTTTTGTTTCTTTTTGCTTCTTTACGCGATGAAATTCCGGCTTGTGCCGTTTTTCCTTATGCCGCCATGCCCGCCGCGCCGTAAAGCTCGGCAAGCATATTTTCAATGAAAATGCCGTATCCCGATTTCGGGTCGCCTATCAGCACATGAGTCACGGCGCCGATGAGTTTGCCGTCCTGTATTATCGGGCTTCCGCTCATGCCCTGAACTATACCGCCCGTTGCCGATATAAGTGCCTCATCCGTCACGGTGACGGTGAAATTCTTGCTCTGCGCGCCCTGATTTATCGCCGATATCTCTATCTCATATGATTTGCGCCCGCCGTCATCCACCGTGCAGAGGATATATGCCTTGCCCTCGTGAATATCGGCTTTCGAGCCGACGGGATAAAGCGAATCCTTTACCTCCTGCGGCATCGCGCCGAAAGCGCCGTATACGCCGCTCATGGTATTTTTTATCAGCTTGCCCGTCTTGTCTCCCGTGAAATAACCCTTCAGCTCGCCGGGTACGCCCGCTTTGCCTATATTGATACCCGAGAGAACGACATTCTCAACCGAGCCGTATGATATAGGAAGAAGCTCGCCCGACGAGGCTTCACATATGCCGTGCCCAAGCCCGCCGAAGATAAGCGTTTTCGGGTCGATGAATGTCACCGTGCCTATGCCGGCGGCGCTGTCCTTTATCCACATGCCAAGCTTGTATTCGCCCTCGGAATTTTTCTCGGGCGTAACCGTAAGCGTCTTTGCTTTGCCGGCACGCATCACGGTTATTTTAAGCGGCTCGCCACCGCTCTCCTCGCATATCCTGCATACCTGTGCGCCGGACTGTATCTTCTCGCCGTTTATCGATATTATCATATCACCTTTTTTGAGTCCCGCGTCCATAGCGGGGCGTTTGCCCGCAGTGCCGCACCGTACATCGCATACATTGACCACGAGCACGCCGTCCGTATGGAGCTTCACGCCGAAAGGGATTCCTCCCGCTATCAGCATATCGCCCGCTTTTGCCACGGGCATCTCAGAATACGCACGCAGACTTCCTTGATTTTCATTTATAAAAGTTCCCGTCATAAGAAAAAATAATATTGTCAGCGCAAGCGCAAAAAACGAATTTGCCTTTCTGCCTTTTGTTTTTGCCATGGTTTGCTTTTCCTTATTTCTGCCTTTATTTTCGCACATCTCTGTGCTGTATTTAATTTGCGACGCCGCCGCTTTTTTATGTGTAACAATTTTTTTGCATCTATCCATTTATTTTTATAAAAGCGTTGAAAATCGTCTCTCTTTTTGGTATACTTATTATAATTAAAATGAAAAGGAGGCTTTGCCTTGAAGATAGCCGTCGTCGGTTCACGCAGCATAGAATACGATAAGATTCACGATATGGCAATAGCTTTTCTCGAGAGATATATCCCCGTCAACTGTACGGAGCTTGTCAGCGGCGGAGCGCTCGGCGCAGACAAGCTTGCCGAGGAATATGCCGAGCGTTACCATCTGAAAATGACGGTGCTCGAGCCGGATTACGGGCGGCACGGCAAGAGAGCGCCGCTCATGCGCGATGAGGAGATAGTGCGCGGCGTGCAGTATGTCATAGCCTTTTGGGATTGCCGCTCCAAAGGCACGGCGTATACCGTCACATACGCGATAAAAGAAGGAATCCCCGTCAGGATAATCCGCGTATGAAAAAATCCTCCGAAAATGTAAAATATACCCGCGAGGACGGGATAGGTCGGTATCTCGGCGATATAAAAAACCGCATGGATGCGGGAATAGATTCGCCCATCGGTTATCCCTATGAAAAGGAAAAACTGCTCCTGCGGGCGATACGCACGGGCGACGGCGATACGGCGCGCCGCCTGCTCAATGAGATACTCGGCTGTATATTCTTCTCCTGCGCATACGATACCGATTCGATAAAGCTGCGCGCTCTTGAGCTGACGGTGCTCATGTCCCGCGCAGCACTCGACGGCGGCGCGGATGAGAATCTGCTTCGCCGCATGAATCAGAAATATATTTTTGATTTTTTCCGTCTCGAGTCAATAGACGATATCTGCCTTTCACTCACAAAAATGCTCGGCGATTTCTCGGGAGAAGTGCTCGGCATATTCGAAGCGAAACACTCCGCCGTCATATCAAAGGTAGTTTCCTTCATCCGCGGCAATTATATGCATAAAATAACACTCGAAGATACGGCGGAGGCGGTTTCGCTTTCCGCCTCACATCTCAGCCGCATATTCAAGGAGGAGATGCACACCTCATTCAATGCGTTCCTCTCCGATATCCGCATAGAAAAAAGCAAGCTTCTGCTTCTCTCGGGCGATTTCAGCATAGCGGAGATATCGGGGCTTGTCGGCTTCTCCGACCAGAGCTATTTCAATAAAGTTTTCCGCAAAAATACAGGCATGACGCCGAAGCACTTCCGCGAAGCTAACGGAGAAAAGGAGGGCGCAAATGTCGGTTTTCGATGAAATTTCGCAAAAGCTGCAGCGCGCCGACGGCGAAGCGGTAGCAGCACTTGTACACCGCGCCGCCGCAGAATATCCTCCGGCGGATATTCTTTCAAAAGGACTGCTTTCGGGCATGAATACTGTCGGCGAAAAATTCAGAAAAAACGAGATTTTCGTTCCCGAGGTTTTGCTTGTCTCCCGCACGATGAAAGCGGGCATGGATGCTCTGCGCCCTTATTTCCCCGCGGGTGACATTCCATCGCTCGGCACGGTGGTACTCGGAACGGTAAAGGGCGATTTTCACGACATCGGCAAAGAGCTCGTGAAAATAATGCTCGAGGGCAAGGGACTGCGCGTCATCGACCTCGGCATGGATGTGCCGGCAGAGACTTTTGTCCGCGCGGCAAAGGAAAACACGGCGCAGGTGATATGCTGTTCTTCTCTGCTCTCATCCGGCGTGAACGAAGTAAAGAAAACCGTCGCCCTCTGCAAAAAGGCGGGCATACGCGATAATGTGAAAATAATGATAGGCGGCGCGCCGATAACGGATTCTTTCTGCCGCGAGACAGGTGCGGACGCATATACCTCAAATGCCGCCGATTGCGCGGAAAAGGCGCTCGCTTTCTGCGCGGTATGAGCGGAAAAGCGATTTAATTTTGACAATACTATAATAACTCTTCTTTCTCAAAAAACTCTCCGTGCATTTTCCGATGAAAACGCACGGTTTTTTCAAATTCTTTCATCCGTACCGTTATTTTTCATATGCTTTTTCCGTGTATATGGGTGAAGGATATCCCGAAACAAACTCCGCGGAGGTGATACAATGGAGGACAAAGCGATAGTAGATCTGTTTTTTGCGCGCTCGGAGACGGCAATCGAAGAAACGCAGAAAAAATACGGCAGATATTGCCATGCGATAGCAAAAGGCATTCTTCCCTGCGAAGAAGATGCCAAGGAGTGCGTTTCCGACGCGTATGTCGGCGCATGGAACAGTATTCCGCCGCAAAATCCCGAAAATCTCGCAACATATCTCGGCAAGCTCACGCGCAATGCTTCGCTCGACCGCCTGCGTGAAAGAAAAGCCAAAAAGCGCGGTGAAAACAGCCCGTGCGTCTCGCTCGACGAGCTTGCGGAATGTATTCCCTCGGAGGGCGGCGATATCGCCGAGGCTATAACCCTGCGCGATGCAGTAAACTCTTTTCTGCGCTCGCTCCCGAGAGAAACACGAATCATCTTCATGCAGAGATATTGGTATTTCCTCTCCGTCGGCGATATAGCGCACGAGCGCGGAATCACTTCCGCCGGAGTTTCCATGACGCTCTCGCGGACAAGAAAAAAGCTACGCGAATATCTTGAGAAAGAAGGAATAAGCATATGAAAAAAGAAATAGAACTGGCAAAAGCAATCGGCGAAGCCGATGACGATATGATAGCGGAAGCCGCACCGAAAAAAGGCAGTCGAAAGGGATTTGCCATAAAGGTTGCCTCGGTTGCCGCCTGCCTCGCGCTCATAATCTGTACTCTGCCGCTCATAGGCAGAAATGTACCCGCAGATCCGAAAGATACAAAGAACCCGTACTTTCCGTATGCAGCCGGAACCACGGACGAAATTGCAATTTACAACAAATGGTTTTTCGAGATTCAGAATTCGCCGTATTCCGGCTACAGCCGCGGCATGGTCATTGATGCGGCACTTGTCGGCGATGAGATAGGCGAAGTCACCGTAAAGCAATATAACCACATCTATCCCGAAAACAAAGATGAGGATATCTCATATAAAAAAGCCGTGCTCTATGAGATAAAGGGTGTATCTCCGGAGGTTGCCGTTTGCCTGAAGTATACCGAAAAAAGCGAGGCGGGCTCCACCGAGCATTATTACAGATATGCAAAAACAGATATCGACACGGCAACTCTCGCGGATTATTTTGAAAAAACCGCGGCAAAAACCTATGGCGATATAACGAGAATTTCCGTCATCATCCCGAACAAGGATACCTACACTTACAATAAGGACGCGGCGCACACGGCAGAGCTTTTTGATATGCTTCTCGGTCTCGACGGCACAAGAGCGCTCTCCGATAACGAATCGCTGGCAAGCGCCCTTTCGGATATAAAAAGCTTCGCGAGAATCGATATATCAAGCAAGGTCGGCGCCGCAAACCGCATTGATATTTTCGATAACGGCTATGTGCTCATAAGCAGCTATACGGGCAGCTTCGAAGAATACGAAAAAGGCATCATGCTCTTCCGCGCCGAAAACTCCGCTGCGATAATAGATTTCATCCGCAATAATTTCACCGCAAATAATCCTGCATACAGCGGTGAACATACTGAACATACCAATAATACATTGAGCGAAACAAGCGGCGCATATATCCCCTCCGGAATTGCAGAATAAAAAACATCAGATATAGCAGGAAAATCCGAAGGCTTGCGCCCTCGGATTTTCTTTTCACTCGGTTGACACGGCATTGCATCCGTGATATAATAATATACAGATTAAATATGCGGAGGTAAATATATGAAAGCCGGCGGCCGTCTGTCCCCGCGCGATATGCTCATAGTTCAGGCAAAGACAATAGAATATATCGACAGCATGGAAAATTTCTATATCTACAAGCCGCGCGCCCTGATACTGCGCGTAATCATGATGTATGCGGGAATAACATATATTTTTGCCCTGCTCACTTTCCCGATAACGGCGGCTTTCATGGCGCTTTTCTGGGGCATACTCATCTTCAAATACACGCAGGCGATAAAGCTCCTCGGAAAATTCAATATATCGCGCGCAAAAGCATATATCTGCCTTGCGTTTATGATAGCGTTCATGTTCGCGGCGGCGCATTTTACCCACAGGGCGATACTTCGTCTTATTCCGTTCATAGCGGAAAAAGTTTACACCGTGGTAGGAGGATAAATTATGTACAGCATTCTCGGCAAAGAAAGCGACGCCTCTCGGGTAAAGCTCTCCGAAGGCATTTTTGAAAAGCTGAATTTTTCATTTTTTATGTCGTATAAGCAAAAGGATTTTGTAAGCGAGCTTCTCTCGTGCGACGGCGATGCGATAGCCGAAAGGCAGAAGCTGTTCTCTGCCATAGACAAAAGCTCCGCGCTCTTTGAAGCCTTCGAAGCATTGGCAAAGGGCGCCGAAAATATCGCGGAATACAGAAAAGAACTTCGTTTCGGCACAAAGGAGCTTTCAAACGAGCGCATGTTTTATGCTTTCCGCGAGCTGATGTACTATACCGAATGTACAGATACTCTGCTCGGCGTGGCTGATATCATAGAAGCGTGCGATTCGCATGCGCTTCATTCGCTTCTGCAAAAAGCACGCGATGTATATTCATCGGACTGGTATAAAAACGCCCGCGAATATATCTCCGCGATGGATGAAAACATAAAGCACATCAGGAGCGTTTCCATCGGGATAAATCTCGATTCCGAGCTTCGCCCGCTTGAGGCGGGTATAATTTCCGTAAATTCCGAGCCGTATGTGACAAATACGGTTTTTGATAAAATGTTTTCGAAAAAAGTTGAAAACAAAAGTATGATATGCATCGCTCCGCTCGGCAAAAAGGAAGCGACCCTCTCCGGAACAGCCATGCGCGCTTTTGACGTAAATCTCTACAGCGCGCTGAACGACTATATGCGCGGCTCGCTGAAGAAGATAAAATCCGTGCTCGGCAATATGCTGGACGGCGCATGTAATTTCCTCTGCGAAATCTGCGATGAACTGCGGTTTATCCGCATGGGCATGAATTATATGCTCGCCGTGAGAAGCAAGGGTATGCCGCTTTGCTTCCCCGCATTCTCGGATAAGCTTGATATTTCGGGGCTTTATAATCCGAACCTGCTCGCGGAAATGCAGAGCTGCCGCATAGTGAAAAACGATGTGCATTTCGATGAAAACGGACGCATCTTCATCCTGACGGGACCGAACAGCGGCGGAAAAAGCGTTTATCTTCGCGCACTCGGCATAGCGCAGATACTTTTCTCGCTCGGGCTTCCGATCCCTGCCGAAAGTGCCGCCATGCCGCTGTGCAGTGAGATACTGGCGCAGTTTTCCGTTTTCACGAGCGAATCGGGTGCCGGCAGACTCGAGGGAGAATGCCGCGCAATGGCGGAAATATGTTCCGCCGCCACGGAAAACAGCCTGATATTGCTCGATGAGCTTTTCTCGGGAACAAGCTCGGAGGACGGCGCGATAATCGCGGAAAAAACGCTCGAATGGCTCTCGGCAAAGAATTGCCGCGTCCTCTATGCCACGCATATACATGAGATAGCCTCATATGCCGATGAAATAAACAAAAGCAAACGCTCGCGCGGCAAGATAGATTTTCTCTGCGCCGAGCTTCAGGGCAAGGAACGCTCATATAAAATCGTGCGCGGAAAAAGAAGCCGCGGAAGCCACGCCATGGATATTTTCGAGAAATACGGCATCGGTTTCCTCGCGGAAAAATAGACGCTTTTTTACAAAATGAGATATAACATAAAAACCGCTTCGGAGAAGCGGTTTTTATGTTATTCACTTATCCCGGATAGGCTTTATACAGCAGCATCCTTTCAAAATATTCCGGAATCTGAATTAAAGGGTCTTCCGCTAATATTGATAAATTCATCAGAGCCGAATGCCGTATTTATTGCTGACATCGGCATTTACGGTTATGCATTTATTTGTGAAGCTGATGGAAAAACGCCCTTTCACATAGCGCAAATCTATACTAACGGGCTTCCAGATAATAATATTTTCCGAGCAAAAGCTTTTTCTCCCTCGGATACGGGCAGACATCCTCTCTTCCCGCATACAGCAGTGCGGAGCCGACCGGTGAAGCGCGGAGCACAGTGACATTTCCGCGCCTTCCTATTTTGCAGATTTCATCGTAAATTTCAAATACGGACGGATGCAGGTGCGTAATTTCGCCGCCGACCTTTCCGCCATGCGATTTATTTATGCCGATATAGCACTCCGGCGTGCCGACGCAGATTTCGATTACTATATTTTCAGAAAGATTCCATGTAATACTTCCTGCGCTTTTGTCAAGCTCAAATCTGCCGCATAAATCGGGCGTTTCAAGCATCATGCCATAGAGCTCTTCCGTGCTTTGCGGAACAATCATTTTAAGCGGAGAAGCATCGTTTTCAAAGGCATTGTCATAGCTCTGCGTGATGAAAATGCTCTCGGGAATATCCATGCCACTAAGGTTCATCCGATAAAACATTCTCCTCTCTGCAAGCACCCTGATGGGATAATCGAAGCGATTTTCAAGCTTTGAGAGCATGCTGTCAAGGCGTCTGTCGAAAAAATCCGAATCGCCGTCATAATCCACCATCCAATCGGATTTATCTTCAATATAATCTATCCCGTCAAAATCGGGAAAAAGATAGAGCGTATCATCGTAAATAAAATATTCAAATCCATTAGTCTCCTGCCTGATATATTTTATCGGCAGATTGCGCGACATAGCACCGTTATAGAAACGGTATTCTGGAGAATACAGAATATCCGCCGTAAACTTTCTCTTAAAATCGGCATAATATCTGGAATTTTTGTATTCTCTTTTCAGCCTCGGCATCCGAAACGCCGTATAAATCCCTCCGATGACAATCCCGACAATAATCAGCGGCGAGAATATGACGATAAGCAAGACAATCAAAAATTTCCTGTACCATTTCGGTTTATCCATTGACTTTCTCTGTCTCCTTCCGTGTTTTGTTATATTATATCATAAAAAAATAAATATTTCAAGCATTTTTCCGCCCATGCCTTTCATGGTGGCGGAATTTGCCGCAAACTGTTGACATTCTCCCGCCGAGGGGGTATAATGTAATAAATCAGCATTTTCCATGCCGCACTGCCTTGCAGTCGGCAGAAAAGCAGAACGGACGGTGTTTATATGAACGAAGCGGATTATTCAGCCGCCTTTGCCGAAAACGAAAAGGAAGCCAACCTTTACGCCGCGCGCTGTATGCGTGTGCTTGCGGTTGTGGTTGCCGTGATTTGGGTGCTGAACATTCTGGGAGTGTTCATCGTTCCGAAAACCATTATGGCGATAGCCGGCATCGGCGGTATTTCACTTCTGCTTCTGCCCAGCCTGCTTTTGCACATCATAAATCAGAATTCGCCGCGTCTGAAGCTGTATATTCTTCTGTGTTGCATATTGGGCATTACGCTTTTGTCCTCCGCTTTGCCCAGTCATGCCGTTCTGGCATGGGCTGTGCCTGTAGTTCTGGGCTGTCATTACTATTCCAAACGCTTCTCCTACGGTCTGCTTGCCGTTTCCGTTGTATGTATGGCGGCGTCACTGATTATAGGTACATATTTCGGCGAATGGGACAGCAATCTGCTAAAGGCACTGGAATCGGACGGTATGCGCGTCGTCACGGGCAACACCATCCGCCGCGTCGTACTCTTTTACATACTTCCACGCTCGCTTATTCTATGCGGAGTGACCATCATATGCTCTACGCTGGCAGACCGCACGCGAAAGCTGCTTGAGCGCCAGATTAAGGACAGCGCGGATAAACAGCAGATTGAATCCGAATTAAGCGTAGCCACGCATATACAGACATCCATGCTCCCGCGCATCTTTCCCGCATTCCCCTCGCAAAAAGAATTTGATATCTATGCCATCATGAATCCTGCCAAGGAGGTTGGCGGGGATTTCTACGATTTCTTCCTTGTTGACGATGACCATCTGGCTGTAGTGGTGGCGGATGTATCGGGAAAAGGTATTCCCGCGGCGCTCTTTATGGTCACTGCCAAAACACTGATAAAAGACCATGCACAGCACGGCACATCGCCCGATGTAGTCTTTACGGAAGTAAATCGCCTGCTCTGCGAGACAAACGATGAAGGTATGTTTGTAACGGCATGGATGGGCATACTCGAGCTTTCCACAGGGCATCTTGCTTATGTCAATGCCGGACATAATCCGCCACTGCTTCGGCGTGCCGACGGCAAATATGATTATCTGCGCACCCGCTCCGGTCTTGTGCTGGCAGGAATGGAAGAAACGCGCTATCGTTCATGCAGTCTGGAACTTTCGCCCGGGGATGCACTGTTTATTTACACCGACGGTGTCACCGAGGCAACGGACGCTTCCGGTCAGCTTTACGGCGAAGCGCGACTCGCCGCCGTTCTCAATGCCAACCGCGATTGTGCGCCCGAGCCGCTGCTGTCTGCCGTCAGAGCCGATGTGGAAGCATTTGTGGGGCAGGCACCGCAGTTTGATGATATCACCGCATTGAGCCTTTGCTACTATGGGCAGACACCGTCGCTCTGATTTCATGCCGGCAATTAAAATTTGATAAAAAATCGGTGCTGTCGCCGAGAGGAGTAAATTCCTTTCCGTGGCAGCCCCGATTTGCGTTGGTGGGTTCAATTTGCGTTGATGGGTTCATAATAAGAGCGCCGATTTCTCGACGCTCTTGTATGTAGCCTTAACCGAATATCCTTTTTTCAATATATGCGTTTTTGGACAAACCGTAATTTCTCGCCTCATTATACAGTTTTCTTGCTTGTTCTGCACTGCCGGCGTCAATCAAAGCATTGACGGCTCTGTTGACAGCCACTCTTGCCAAGTCATATTTTGACCGTTGTCCATTGAGCATTTCCCATTCGCCGATTAAAAAATCATTTTGCGGCTTTTCTGACTTCAACCACGGTAGCAGTTGCATACCAAGTTCAAAAACATCACATTCAGCATTTCCAAAAGCTTTCAGGCAAAGAGCGGAATAAAATGTTTTGTAAAAAATGTAATTATCGGAGGATTCGGTCGCTTCTAAAAATAATCTGAAATTATCTTTAGCAAGTTCCAAGTATTTAGCAGGGGTTTTCAATGTCGGCAAAACCGACAATGCTGCGTTATGGCATTGAAATGTGATTGGTTCTATGCCGTTTATACCTGCATTTTTACTCAAAGCGTTTTTGTAACAGTCCCACCAAAAATCCGCAAAACCGCCGAGTTCAAGAGTAAAGCGCTGTGTGGCATCGCAGACAAGCCAAAGCAGATATTTTGATGGCTTATCTTTCAGAAAATCGGCAAACTCGCAGTGATTTTTGTAAAGGTTGCTACCGTCTTTGAGCATAGCAAAGCTGTCAGAAATATTCCAATAGGCAAAGCCTATTTCTTCGGTTCCCTCTAACTCATTGCCGCGAAGGGCGGCTTGTAAAAAGTCGATAACAGCAAGGTCGTGCTTGCGTTTTTCCTCACGCGAGCAGAGGATACGCTCGCCTGTAAGCTTAAACTTTTTAAAGTTTTCAATAAATTCTTTATTCATTACTTTGCGCCTTTCTTATGATATATTGCCACTCACTGGGAGCGTTTGGCTATGTATGGGGTTCGGTTGGACAAACTGGAATTTATAGTTCTATTTGAGATGCATACTCCCTTAGTATGCGGTTGATATCTTCTTCGACTTTATAAAACTCATCATCATATTGACTCAGTATCGTTCCTGCTTGCTCGTCAGATTCTTCATTCGTTAGCTTCAAATATGCATCATATGCATTTTGTAAATTGTCTCGCAGCTTTGCGGGCAAAACAGTTTTCAAAACCGCCATTTCCTTTTGCAAATTGCCCGAATTCTCGATATTGAAGAAATATTGGTCATGTCCGCCATTGTTGATTTCGCTTTGATAGGTCATCAATTCTGAATAGGGAGAGTCCGTACGACCTTCTACCCACAAATCCCACATTTTATTCCACTTTTTCTGTTCATCGGTCAGTTCCACTTTGCTTTTCTTAAAAAAACTGAACACGCCCATTCATTCCAGCCCTCCTTCAAATTCCGATTTGTCGATATTTTATTATATCATAAATCTTCCCTTTTTTCAATGGTGAATTATACGGTCAAGCGTACTGCCGGAAAGTCCACGCACTTCTTCACTGCTCGCATTACTTATTACCTTGACAAGTGACAAGTGAAGAATGAAAAGGTGAAAAAGTGAAAAAGTAAAAAGTAAAAAGTAAAACTCCCGCACATCAGTGCGGGAGTTTTGGCAGGGGCAGTAAGAATCGAACTCACGACACGCGGTTTTGGAGACCGCTGCTCTACCTGCTGAGCTATACCCCTATATAAAGGCGAAACCATATAGGCTTCGCCGATATCTGGTGGGCCTTTAGGGACTCGAACCCCAGACCAACCGGTTATGAGCCGGTTGCTCTAACCAACTGAGCTAAAGGCCCGTGATTAAGAGCGGCTTTTTGAGACCGCTCTGCTATTTTACCATGACTCGGCGTTTTTGTCAATAACTTTTATAAAATTTATCAAGATTTTTTAGCCGCAAAGCCGAAAACACCGCACAATACCGCTTATTTTATTTCTCTTCTGCCGTCAAGTGCGCGCATGAGCGTAACCTCATCGGCATATTCTATGCTCGCGCCCACTGGAACGCCGTAAGCAAGGCGTGTCGTCCTTATTCCGAGCGGCGCGACAAGCTTTGAAATATACATAGCTGTCGTTTCGCCCTCTACATTCGGATTTGTCGCGAGGATAAGCTCCTTTACCTCGCCATTGCCTATGCGCTTGAGAAGCTCCTTTATACGAAGCTGGTCGGGACCTATCCCATCCATCGGAGAAAGCGCACCGCCCAGCACATGATAGAGTCCCTCATATTCCTTGACTTTCTCTATCGCCATGACAGTTTTGGCATCCTCGACAACGCAGATAAGCGATTTGTCGCGTCTCGGGTCGGAGCATATCGAGCATATCGGCGCATCGGAAAGATTTCCGCATATCTCGCAGTTATGTATATCATGCTTTGCCGAGAGGAGGCATCTTGCAAATTCTTCGACATCGGCTTCGCTCATATCGAGAACGGAAAGCGCATAGCGCACCGCCGTTTTATAGCCTACACCCTTGAGCCTGCCGAATTGCTCTATCAGCTTCTGCAAAGGCAAAATATAATCCATGTTTCCCTCCGAAAAATGCTTTACGCTATGGGTTTATCAGAAAAGACCGGGCATGCCGGAAAGCCCGCCGAAGGCTCCCGTTATCTTCTCCATTTCGGCGTTTGTCGTATCTTCAACGCGCTTTATCGCTTCGTTTACGCCTGCCACGATAATGTCGGAAAGCGTTTCCACATCGTCGGGGTCTACTATTTCGGGATCGATTTTTATGGAGAGTATCTCTTTCTTGCCGTTTATTTTGATCTGAACAACGCCGCCGCCCGCGGAAATATCGTATTCTCTTGTTTCAAGCTCCGCCTGAAGTGCCGCCATATCCTCCTGCATCTTCTGCGCCTGCTTTATCATCTGATTCATGGAGGGACCGCCGCCTCCGGGTATTCTTGCTTTCATATTTCATTCTTCCTTTCCGAATTCTTCAAATTTCTTTATAAGCTCTTCCATCGGCTCGCCGAGCAGGTTTTCAGCCTTTTCCTGCTCGAGGATTTTTTCGGGCGGGAAATTCTTCCCCGTCGCTTCTTTTATCGCAGATGAAACATCGCACTTGCGCTTGTCGTTCATCAGGCTTATGCCGAAGGGCTTGTCAAAAACCACATACAGACATCCGTCGCACTCAAGTGCCGCCGAGCCGCGTATAAACGAGCCGAGCGCCATATCCGAAGCCACGATGCGCTTCACCACATCGCCCCATCGGCGCATCGGAATCTTGCCGGAAGCCGATTCTTTCGCCGTCTCCGCAGGCTTATCATCGGCTGACTTTTCCGCTGTCGGCGCATTTGCTACCGTTTCCGATGTCAGCGGACTCTCCGCCCTCGGTGCTTCTGCCGCGGGTGTAGCGGGAGAAGCAGATGATGCAGATGCTGCGCGCGCCGTCTCCGCTCTCGGCTTCGGCGCCGCCCTTTGCACATATGCCGCTTCCTGTGCGTGAACAGCCGACTCCGGCTCACAGGCGCGTATCAGCGCCATCTCGGCATAGATTTTTGCCGAGGCGGGAATCTTCTGCATATTGCTTTCCGTCGTTATGAATATATCGAGTATGCGGAAAAGTGTTCCCACATCGTAATGCTCCGCATATTCTGCGGCGGGTCTGTCTACCCCGACCTTGCCGCGCGAGCTGATGTAAACAAGCATGTCGCGATAGAAAGCGATAAGCTCGCGCCAGAAAACGGCGATATCGCGCGATGAATTGTATATTTCGTCCGTTATTTCGAGTGCCTTTGCCGCGTCTCCCGAGGAGATTGCCGTGCATATCTCGCCGAGAAGCTTTGATGAAGCCGCGCCGAGCATGGATGAAGCGGATTCGAGCGTTATTCTGCCGCCCGTTCCAGAGCAGTATTCGAGCATATTCAGCGCATCGCGCACAGCGCCCTGCGAAAGCCCCGCGATAAGCTTCAGCGCCTCCGCCTCGGCTTCTATTCCCTCACCCGCGCAGACCTTTTCCATCCGCCTTACCATATCGTCGGGCGAAACGCGGTGAAAATCAAAGCGCTGGCATCTCGAGAGCACCGTCGCGGGGATTTTATGCAGCTCCGTCGTCGCGAGGATGAAAAGCACATGCTCGGGCGGCTCTTCGAGAGTTTTCAGCAGTGCGTTGAAAGCCGAGATAGAGAGCATATGCACCTCGTCGATGATGTAGACGCGGTATTTCAGCTCTGCGGGCGTATAGACCACAGCATCGCGGATATCGCGGATATCGTCGACGCCGTTGTTGCTCGCCGCATCCATTTCTATGACATCGGTACAGTTGCCGCTGTCTATGCTGCGGCAGGCGGCGCACTTGCCGCACGGGTCGCCGTTTACGGGAGAAAGGCAGTTTGCCGCCTTGGCTATTATCTTGGCGCAGGTGGTTTTTCCCGTTCCTCTGGGTCCGCAGAAAAGATATGCATGGGATATCTTGCCTGCCTGCACTTCGCTTTTCAGCACAGAGGTGATATGGTCCTGCCCTACGACATCCTCAAATACCGCAGGGCGCCACTTTCTGTAGAGCGCCTGATACATTTTCCTTCCCTCCCGAAAATAAAAAGCGAGGTATAAAATCAGACCATACACCGAAAACTCGAAATGAACTTCCATGCGCTTTCCGCAGTCTCCGCTCGGAGCAGGCAACCCCACGGCACACCGGTGGCACTGCTTAATGCTGCTTGATTCCTCACCTGACATGGTTCACAGCTACCGATTGCGCGGGACCCACCCGTCATCGCGGAGATTATGCGGTGCAGACCACACAAATCCACCCCTCATAATCGGAAACCATCCCTGCTGTAGCGGATTGCAGGTACAGGGCACCGCTAATTCCCCGACCGGTATGGTCTGATTTTATATCTCGCTTTGCTTATTATAGCAGAAAAGATTGATTTTTGCAATACCAAAATGAAACTTCTGTAAAATTTTTTGCCGCTTGCAGACAAAAATAAGAAAAAAAGCTGTTGACAACGGCTCTTTACCGTATTATAATATAGAATGTATATACCTGCAAATGCAAAGACGGAGAGAGTAGCATCCGAAGAAAGCCCAAAGCGAGCCGAAGACGGTGAGAGTTCGGCGGCAAGTAACCTCATGCGAAAATCACTCCCGAGCATCGCTGCCGAAAGGCTTCTCCGATTAAGCACGCGACGGCATCCCGCCGTAATACGGGAAGCATATAAATGTATGCGAACGGGTGGTTAAGCGACGCTTTTTTGCGCCGTCCCGATTGCGGACGGTGCTTTTTTTGATTTTGCGGTAAAAAAGAAAAATTTATTCGGGAGGAAAAATTTCATGTACGAAAAAGTGCCCGCGAATCTCAATTTCGTGGAAAGAGAAAAAAAGGTCGAGCAGTTCTGGCGTGACAATAAGATATTCGAAAAGAGTATCGAAGCACGCGAGGGTTGCCCGGATTATACATTCTATGACGGACCCCCTACGGCAAACGGAAAGCCGCATATTGGTCATGTACTCACGCGTGTAATCAAAGATATGATTCCCCGCTACCAGACAATGAAGGGAAAGAAGGTTCTCCGCAAGGCAGGCTGGGATACGCACGGACTTCCCGTAGAGCTTGAGGTGGAAAAGCTGCTCGGGCTGGACGGCAAGGATCAGATAGAAAAATACGGCATCGAGCCTTTCATAAAGAAATGCCGCGAGAGCGTATGGAAATACAAGGGCATGTGGGAGGATTTCTCCGGCATAGTCGGCTTCTGGGCTGATATGGAGCATCCCTATATCACATATACAGATGAATATATCGAGTCAGAATGGTGGGCGCTCCGCCAGATATGGGACAAAGGTCTGCTCTATAAGGGCTTCAAGATAGTTCCCTACTGTCCCCGCTGCGGCACGCCGCTATCCAGCGCCGAGGTCGCTCAGGGCTATAAGGATGTCAAGGAACGCTCCGCAGTCGTCCGCTTCAAAGTAAAGGGCGAGGACGCATATTTCCTCGCATGGACGACAACTCCGTGGACTCTTCCCTCCAATGTCGCGCTCTGCGTAAATCCCCGCGAAACATATGTCAAGGTAAAGACGGCAGACGGCTACACCTATTATATGGCAAAGGCTCTGCTCGACAGCGTTCTCGGCAAGCTCGCGCATGACGATACTCCTGCCTATGAGATAATCGAAGAATACAAGGGCAAGGAGCTCGAATATAAAGAATACGAGCCGCTCTTCGATTTCGCGCTCGATATCATAGCTAAGCAGGGCAAAAAGGCATATTATGTCACCTGCGCCGACTATGTAACGCTCACAGACGGTACAGGTATCGTTCATATCGCGCCCGCTTTCGGTGAAGACGACGCAAATGTCGGCAAGGTATACGACCTGCCTTTCGTTCAGCTCGTTGACGGCAAGGGCGAAATGACAAAGGAAACCTCCTATGCGGGACTTTTCGTAAAGAAAGCCGACCCGCTCGTGCTCGCCGACCTCGAGAAGAAAGGGCTTCTCTTCGACGCGCCGAAGTTTGAGCACAGCTATCCGCACTGCTGGAGATGCGACACTCCGCTCATCTACTACGCAAGAGAATCTTGGTATATCCGCGAGAGCGCTGTAAAAGAGGACTTGCTCCGCAACAATGCAACGATAAACTGGATTCCCGAATCCATCGGCACAGGCAGATTCGGAAACTGGCTCGAAAATATTCAGGACTGGGCGATATCGCGTAACCGCTACTGGGGCGCGCCGCTCAATATATGGGAATGCGAATGCGGTCACCGTCACTGCGTCGGCAGTCGCGAGGAGCTCTATGAAATGAGCGGCGACGAGCGCGCAAAGACAGTCGAGCTTCACCGCCCGTATATCGACGAGATAACGATAAAATGTCCGAAATGCGGCAAGCCGATGAAGCGCGTACCCGAAGTGCTCGACTGCTGGTTTGACTCGGGCGCAATGCCTTTTGCGCAGTATCACTATCCCTTTGAAAACAAAGAGCTTTTCTTGAGCCACTTCCCTGCTCAGTTCATTTCCGAGGCAGTGGACCAGACGCGCGGTTGGTTCCATTCACTGCTCGCCGTCTCCACGCTCGTTTTCAATAAGGCTCCTTATGAAAATGTCATCGTTCTCGGTCATGTACAGGATGAAAACGGTCAGAAGATGTCGAAATCCAAGGGTAACGCAGTAGACCCGTTTGAAGCGCTCGCCAAGCACGGCGCCGATGCGATACGCTGGTATTTCTATTCAAACAGCGCTCCGTGGCTTCCCAATAAGTTCCACGATGCGGCGGTGACCGAGGGTCAGCGCAAGTTCATGGGCACGCTCTGGAATACTTATGCTTTCTTCGTTCTCTATGCTAATATCGACGGGTTCGACGCAACAAAATATACGCTTGATTATGAGAAGCTTCCGGTCATGGACAAGTGGGTGCTCTCCAAGCTCAATTCGCTGATAAATGAAGTCGACGACGACCTCGGCAATTACCGCATAACCGAAACGGCGCGTGCGCTCTCCGATTTCGTGGACAAGCTTTCAAACTGGTATGTCCGCCGTTCGCGCGAACGCTTCTGGGTAAGCGATATGACAGAGGACAAGATAAACGCATATATGACGCTCTATACAGTCCTCGTCACATTCTGCAAGCTCGCCGCTCCGATGATTCCTTTCATGACAGAGGATATATATCAGAATCTTGTGCGCAGCATAGACAAGTCCGCACCCGAGAGCATTCATCTCTGCGATTTCCCGCAGGCAAACGAGGCGTATATAGACTCCGAGCTTGAAGCGAGAATGGATGAGGTGCTCGATATAGTTGTTCTCGGCAGAGCCTGCAGAAACAGCGCCTCCATCAAGAACCGTCAGCCTATCGGCGTTATGTATGTCAAGGCGGAAAAGGTGCTTCCCGAATATTTTGTTGAGATAGTAGCAGACGAGCTGAATGTCAAGAAAGTCGAATTTGTTTCCGACGCCGCTTCGTTCACAAGCTATTCTTTCAAGCCGCAGCTTCGTACAGTCGGTCCGAAATACGGCAAATATCTCGGCAAGATTAGAACCATGCTCGCCGAAATAGACGGCAACGCCGCAATGGCGGAGCTTCGCGATACAGGCAAGCTGAAGCTTAACCTCGGCGATACCGTCGCCGAGCTTTCCGAGGATGATTTGCTCATAGAATCCGCGCAGATACCGGGCTATGAGGCTCTCTCAGATAACAATGTGACCGTCGCTCTCGACACAAATCTCACACCCGAGCTTATAGAAGAGGGCTTTGTACGCGAGATAGTCAGCAAGATTCAGACGATGCGCAAGGATTCCGGCTTTGAGGTTATGGATAATATCAATATCTACTGCTCCGGCAACGAGAAGATAGCCGATATCATGGAGCGCAATGCCGACTCCATCAAGAGCGAAACGCTTGCCGTGAATATAGTTTTCGGAAGCGAAACGCATTTCAGCAAAAACTGGAATATCAACGGCGAGGATGTAGTCCTCGGCGTCGAGAAAATAAACAAATAATTTTCGGAGGGAGAAAACATGGGAAAAGGCAAATCAGCATTCTGGGCAGATTTCAAAAAGTTCATCACTCGCGGCAATGTGCTTGATATGGCAGTCGGCGTTGTAGTCGGCGGCGCTTTCGGCAAGATAACGACGGGACTTGTGAACTACATTATCAATCCTTTTGTGGGTCTTTTTCTGAAAAGCGGCAGTCTTGACGGCGTAAAAACAGTCATCACGCCCGCCGTGACAAATACGGAGGGTGTTGTGACAACACCCGAGGTTGCTATCCTCTGGGGTGCATGGCTCCAGACAATAATCGATTTTCTCATCATTGCGCTATGCATTTTCACTGTGCTCCGCGTTATCATGAAGGTGAGAAATACACTTAATGAAAAAGAGATAAAAGCGGCAGAAGAAAAAACCGCAAAGGAAAAGGCGGAAGCCGAAGCCGCAAAAGCGGCGGCAGATGCGGTAGCCGCGCAGAAGGAAGCCGAGGAGCAGAAGCTGAAAGCCGATGTTGCCCGTCAGGCAGAACTGCTCGAAAAGCTTTGCAACATAATGGAAAGCAAGAAATAAACCCGATACTTTCAAAAAAACGGAACCCTCGCGGGTTCCATTTTTTTGTTTTTGCAATGGTTTTGAATAAATGCGGTCAAACATGTCAAAAGGCGGAAATCTCTCGGATTTTCCGCCTTTTCTTCTGTCGTTTAAGTCTCTATTCCCGCAAACTGCGACATATAGAGCCCGTAATATACGCCTTCTGCGGCGATAAGCTCATTATGGTTTCCGGCTTCGACTATCCTGCCGTCGTCGAGAACTATTATCTTATCCGCATCGCGTATGGTTGAGAGTCTGTGCGCTATTATCAGCGTGGTTCTTCCCTGCATCAGATTTATCATCGCGCTCTGGATATCCATCTCCGTGCGCGTATCTACGCTTGAGGTTGCCTCATCGAGAATGAGTATCTTCGGGTCTGCCAGTATCGCGCGGGCAATGGTAAGCAGCTGTTTCTGTCCCTGACTTATATTGCCGCCCGATTCATCGAGCACCGTATCATAGCCCTCGGGCATACGCGTGATGAAATCATGCGCTTTTGCCGCCTTTGCCGCCGCTTCCGTTTCCGCTTCGCTCGCCTCGGGTCTGCCGTAGCGGATATTTGCGCCTACCGTATCCGAGAAAAGCACCGTATCCTGCAAAACTATCGCTATATTCTTGCGCAGCGAAGCCTTGGTTATCTCGCGGATATCCGTGCCGTCCAGCAGTATCTTTCCGCTGTCCGTCTCGTAAAAGCGCGTCAGCAGATTGATTATCGTCGTTTTTCCCGAGCCGGTCTTTCCGACTATGGCTATCTTCTGTCCGCTTGAAATCTCCAGATTGAAATTTTTCAGCACAGGTTCGCTCGGAACATACGAGAAGCAGATATCCCGGAATGAAATATTACCCTTGATATCGTCGGGCGAAAGCACCTTTTTGCCCTCGTCCGTCTCATCATTCTGATCCATTATCTCAAAAACACGCTCCGCGCCCGTTATCGCATTGAGTATCGAGGTATACTGGTTTGCCACCTCGTTTATCGGGCGTGTAAACTGCTTGGAATACTGGATGAAAACATATATTGTAGTGATACCGATAAGCCCCTTCATCGTAAAGAGCGCACCGCATATTACGATAAGCAGAAATCCGACATTGCCGATGATATTCATGAGCGGACCCATGACTCCGCCGAAAATTTCCGCCTTGATACCCGCCGTGCGGAGCTCGTCGCCCGTGCGGTTGAATTCTTCCTTTATTTCGTTTTCGTGACCGAAAGCGACGACTGTCTTATAGCCTGTCACGCTCTCCTCCACCTGCGAGTTTATCGCGCCGAGAAGCTGCTGCTGACGCATGAAATACTTGCGGACATATTTTGTCAGCTTTGTCGTCACAAGCACCGTCAGCGGGATTGTCACGAGAGCGACGAGCGTCATCTGCCAGCTGTGATAAAGCATCAGCGAGAAAGCGCCGATTATCGTTATGATACTGGAGATGAGCGATGTCACCGAGTTGGAGACGGTATTTGAGATATTTTCTATATCGTTTGTCATGCGGCTCATGATATCGCCGTGCGGATGATTGTCGATATATTTTATCGGAAGCTTCTCTATCTTGCGGAAAAGGTCGCCGCGCATACGGTAGACTGTTTTCTGTGAGAGCTTTGCCGAAATATGCCCCTGAATATATGTGAAAAGCGAGGAAAGCAGATATACCGCACCGAGGAGCACGAGCAGCCTTGCCATACCCGCGAAATCGACCTTTACAGTACCGTCCTCGAGGATTATCAGCTTTCCGCCCTCATCTGTCGACGGCGTGAGGAATTTCAGTGCCTCGCCCTGAATGGAAGGACCCGCGAGGTTGAGAAGCGCCGATATAATAACGCTTGCCACGAGCATAATTATCATGAATTTATTCGTGACTATATATTTGAGAAGCCTTGAGAGCGTCTTTTTCATGTTCTTCGGCTTTTCGGCTATCATGTTCATGCCGCGACGCGGACCGCCGCCGGGACGCATATCCATCGGCTTTTTGTCGCCGCCCTGCGGTGCGCCCACGGGTTTTTGCGTATTATTCAATGCTCTCACCTCTCTTCAGCTGTGAATTGTAAATATCGCGATAAACATCGCTTGTTTCGAGCAGCTCGGCGTGCGTGCCTACGGCGGAAATACCGCCACCGTCGAGTACGACTATCCTGTCCGCATTCATGACGCTTGCCACACGCTGCGCTATCGTGATGACCGTTGTATCAGCCATTTCGCTTCGCAGAGCCGCGGAAAGCCTTGCGCTTGTTTTCAGGTCAAGTGCCGACATGCTGTCGTCAAAAATGATTATTTCCGGCTTTTTCAGTATCGCACGGGCGATGGATAGCCTCTGCTTCTGTCCGCCCGAGAGAGACGCACCCTTCTCCGCTATCATTGTGTCGTAGCCTTCGTTAAACGATTCTATGAAGCTGTCCGCCTGAGCTATCCCGGCGGCTTTTTTCAGCTCGGCATCGCTTGCCTCGGGATTGCCCCAGCGCAGATTTTCCGCCACGGTGCCGGAGAAAAGCTCGCTCTTCTGAAGCACGAGTGCCACCTTGCTCCGCAATGCGTCAAAGGAATAATCGCGCACATCCTCTCCGTCGAGCAGGACTCTGCCGCCCGTCACATCGTAAAAGCGCGGTATCAGATTCACAAGCGAGGTCTTGCCCGAGCCTGTGGCTCCGAGTATGGCAACATTTTCGCCCTGCTTTATATCGAGATTGATGCCCGAGAGCACGGGAGCGGAGTTTTCGGGAGAATCGGGATAGCGAAAGCTTACATTTTCAAATGTGACGCAGCCCTTTTCTCCGTTTGCTCCGTCTGCGCCGTGTCCTTCGACAACGGCAGGCTCGGCATCAAGCACCTCTTCTATTCTGCGCGCGGAAGCCGAAGCACGTGAGAAGCTCTGGAATATCATGGATATCATCATCATGCTCATCAGAATCTGCGAAATATATGTCACAGCCGCCATGATATCGCCGACAAGTATGCCGCCGACCTCGGAAACCTGCTTTCCGCCGACGGCGATAAGCGCGATAACGGCAAAGTTCAGCACTATCATCATGAAAGGACTGAGCAGAGCCATAAGCTTCTGGATTTTGAACATCGTTACCGACAAATCCTTGTTTGCCGCGTCAAAACGCTCGTTTTCGTGCTCTTCGCGCACATAAGCCTTGACGACGCGTGCACCCGTGACATTCTCCTGCACCACGGAATTGACCTTATCGAGCTTTTTCTGCACGGCATCGAACATCGGGCGCACCTTTCCGACGACAAAAAGCACCACAATAAGCTGTATCGGTATCGTCACGGCTATGACTATGCCGAATCTGGCATTGAGCGCGAGCGCCTTGATTATGCCGCCGACAAAGAATATCGGCGAGCGGAAAAACATACGCAGTCCCGTCGCCACAAACTGCTGAACCATCGAGATATCGTTTGTCATTCGCGTGACGAGCGAACCCGTGGTGAAATCGTCCGTCTGCTCTATCGAGAGAGACATCACCTTGGCAAAGGCGGATTTGCGCAGACTGTTTCCGAAATTCTGCGAGGCATAGGAGGCGAAAAACGCCGCGCCCACGCCGAATATACCGCCGAGAATGACATATATCAGCATCTTTATGCCCATCGGCAGTATAACATCCATCCCGCCGCCGTTTATTATACCTTCATTTACTATCTGCGCCATCACGGTAGGAAGCTCAAGGTCGATAAGCACCTCACCCACCATAAATAACGGCGACCATATGGCAATAAACCAATATGGCTTCAGATATGATAAAACCTTTTTCATCATTTCTCCCTTTCGCTCATTCCGATTTCGTCTCTTCCGTGGCTTTCAGCATATTGTCACGCATTTTCGTAAGCGTGGCGACGAGCGCGTCAAGCTCTTCCTGCGATATGCCCTCCGTCATTCTGCTGTCGAGCATATGATGTATCTCGCGTATCTTGTCGTCCGTCTGCCTGCCCTTGTCCGTCAGGTAAACATGAATGATGCGCAGGTCGTTTATATCTCCCTTGCGCTCCACGAGTCCGTCCGCCTCCATATTCTTGAGCGTGACGGAAACGGTCGGTGCTTTCAGATGAGTGGCGCGCGCAAGCTCAAGCTGGCTCACGCCGTCCTTTCTCGAAAGGTGAAAAAGGAGCTGCCTGTAGCTGTTCTGCACTCCGAGCTTTTCCACATCGCGGTTTATGATATCGCGGAAAAGCTTGGAAACCTCGTTTGTCATCATGCTCGGCAAAAATTTGCGGTCGCATTTTTTCTCTTCCATAACTACCTCCATATTAGTTAGTTTTCAAACTAACTGTATAATACACCCTTTTTCGTCTTTTGTCAAGAAAAGGCGAAAATATTTTTTTGTAAACAAAATGTTAAGGCACGCCCGCATATGCAGGCGTAAAACGCGGCAAAATATTATAGAAAAAATTTTTGTTTTCCGCTTGACAAAATAAAAATTCGTGCTATAATGTTCGTAGAAAATACCCTCATGGGGTATTTCGGAGGCAATATATGAGAGAGGAAAAATACAGTGTTTCGGGTATGTCGTGTGCCGCCTGCAGCAGTGCCGTCGAGCGTGTCACGCGCAAGCTGGACGGAGTCGAGCGTGCCGATGTCAATCTGACCACAGGCAAGCTCGTCGTCCGCTACGACGAAAGCAAGGTCACGCCCGAAATGATAATCGAAAAGGTCACAAAATGCGGTTTCGGCATAGAAAAAGATTCGCCCGAAGCCGAAACAGCACCGAAAGAGAAAAAAGCGGAGCATGAGGATTACGGGCTGAAAAGGCTCATCACGGCGGCGGTTTTCTCCGTCATTCTCCTGTATGTCAGCATGGGAAAGATGATGATTTCTTCCCTGCCCCTGCCGCCCATCATGGATATGAGCAGTCATCCCGTAAACTATGCACTGACTCAGCTCCTGCTGACGGTTCCCATAATGATAGCGGGCAAGAAATTCTTCATTTCCGGCTTCCGTGCGCTTTTCCATAAGGCGCCGAATATGGATACGCTCGTGGCGATAGGCAGCTCCTGCTCGTTTATCTACAGCGTGGTCATAACATACACGCTTTCCGACCGCCCGC
Organism: uncultured Ruminococcus sp.; assembly: GCA_905202255.1. GTDB lineage: Bacteria > Bacillota > Clostridia > Oscillospirales > CAG-272 > Apopatosoma. Next base: position 12,992 of record CAJKRH010000008.1, on the reverse strand, counting down.
ATAATGTCCATGGGCTTTATTTCGAGTCTGCGGCAATAGTGATAACGCTCGTCATGCTCGGCAAATATTTCGAAGCGCGCAGTAAAAAGAAAACGAAAAGCGCCATAGAAAAGCTCATTTCGCTCGCACCCGATACGGCGCTTCTGCGTGATGCCTCGGGCAATATAAAGGAAGTTCCCGCGTCCTCTCTCGTGCGCGATGATATCGTGCTCGTGAAGCCCGGCACGAAAATTCCGCAGGACGGCATTATAACAGAAGGAAGCTCGGGCGTCGACGAATCGATGCTCACGGGCGAATCGATGCCTGTTTTCAAAAATGTCGGCGATAAGGTCATCGGCGGCAGTATAAATACCGACGGTGCGCTCACCGTAAAGGTCACAAACACCGGCGCAGACAGCGTTCTCTCGAAGATAGTTAAGTTTGTCGAAGATGCGCAGGGCAAGAAAGCGCCGATATCAAAAACAGCCGATAAGGTGGCGGGCGTTTTCGTGCCGACAGTCATCTCCATCGCCGTGGTTGCGGCGATAATCTGGGCTATCACGGGCAAGGATATCGCATTTATCCTGAAGGTATTCACTTCTGTGCTCGTCATAGCCTGCCCCTGCGCACTCGGACTTGCCACACCGACAGCCATCATGGTCGGCACGGGTCTCGGCGCTACGCACGGCATACTGATACGCGACGGCGAAACGCTTGAAATAACGCACAAGACAAATGTCGTTATACTCGACAAAACAGGAACGATAACGAAAGGCGAACCCGAAGTCACATCCGTGATATGCGGAGAGGGTATAAGCGAAGCCGAGCTTCTTGCCGTTGCCGGCTCTGCGGAATCGCTCTCCGAGCATCCGCTCGCGCAGGCTATAGTGAAATATGCCGAGGGCAAAAACGCCGCGAAAAAGGATGTTTCGGATTTCCGCGCCATCTCCGGCAAGGGAATTTCCTGCAAGGTTGACGGCAGGGATATCCTGATAGGCAACAGCAGACTGATAGACGAATCCGCGGCAAATAATCCGCTTGAATCCGACGCCGCTTCCCTTGCCGCCAAGGGTCAGACGCCCATGAGCGTCATCGAAAACGGCAAGGTCATAGGTATAATCAGCGTAGCCGATACGATAAAGGAAACGAGCCGCGAAGCCATAGCAAAGCTTCATGAATCGGGCATAAAGACCGTCATGCTCACGGGCGACAACCGCGCCGCCGCAGATTATATCGGCAAGGAAGCGGGCGTTGACGAGGTTATAGCCGAGGCGCTCCCCGAGGATAAAGCAAGAATAGTCGAAGAATACCGCGGCAAAGGCAATACCGTAATGATGGTAGGCGACGGCATAAACGATGCGCCTGCCCTCACGAGCGCCGATGTCGGCTGTGCTATCGGAAACGGAAGCGACATAGCCATAGAATCGGGCGATATCGCGCTGATGAAGAGCGACCTTGCGGATGTATATCGCGCGATAAAGCTGAGCCGCTATACGATAACAAATATCAAGGAAAATCTCTTCTGGGCTTTCTGCTACAATACTATAGGCATACCCGTGGCGGCAGGTCTGCTCTATGCTTTCGGCGGTCCCCTGCTCGATCCCATGATAGCGGGACTGGCGATGTCGCTTTCCTCCGTCTGCGTCGTATGCAATGCCCTGCGCCTGAGAGGTAAAAAATTATGAGTGAAAAAGAAATATGTCCATGTTGCGCGCGGAAAAAGGAGCGCACACCCGAGGAGCACCGTTCTCTGCAAAACCGCCTCAGCCGCATAGAGGGGCAAATCCGCGGACTGCGCAATATGATTGACAATGACGCCTACTGCATCGATGTGCTCACGCAAGCCTGCGCCGCCAAAAGTGCACTTGAAGCCTTTATGCGCGAGATGATAGCAAGCCATATAAAAACCTGCGTGGCGCACGACCTGCGCGAGGGCGATGACAGCAGCATAGACGAGCTGGTAAATATACTGAAAAAAATTTAATTGCCGAAAGGCGGAAAGGAAATAAAAATGACTGTACTTAAGGTGGAGGCAATGCACTGTCCGCATTGCGTGGCAAGAATAGAAAAGGCGCTTTCCGAAGCGGGACTGAAATTCTCCGTTTCGCTCGAAAAAAAGACCGTCACGATAGACGGCTGTGACGGTTGCGTAAAAAAGGCTGTCGGTATACTCGATGACCTCGGTTTCGATGCCGTAAAGGCGTAAAAGAATAAGAAAAGTCCCGCTCATCGCGGGACTTTTCTTATTCAAAAACAGCAAGTTGTTGGGCGTATGTCTTTAGGCAGTATAAAGCAATAAAATTCATTTGGGCAATAACATGTAAAACTCCTCATCCACCGCTACCGCGGTCCCCCTTCTCCCGCAGGAGAAGGCCGGCAAAAAAGCTTACTTTCATCAAAATGAAATGCGCATTGATATATTTGGCAGTCGCTCATCAAACAGCGCAATGTAAAATAGCAAAAGCATTCTATGCAGAACGGTTAAATACGCCTTCTCCAGTGGGAGAAGGTGGCAGCCGTAGGCTGACGGATGAGGTGTCCATAGTTCAATTCTCTATCGCAGACACTGCAAATCTCATTTTCGCTCATTAAAAGCTGACAAAAATAACTTTCACAAGTCCCGCTCATCGCGGGACTTTTTTATTTTCATTCATAATCCAGTTCCCCGCCGAATAAGATTTACCAAAACAAAAAATGCGAAAGCAAAAAGCGGAGGAACAATATGAACACAAATAAGTACAAGCCCGAAGGAATGAATTTCAGCGCGGAGCAAAGCGATTTTTCACTTGCGGCACTCGAAAAAGCAAAAGAAACAGGCAGGATACTCGAGGCTGTGGCAAGCGTTTGCACACCCGAGATGTCGCTGAAAGTAAATCTCGGCTCTGTTATCGGCATCATCCCGAAAGAGGAAGCCGTGCTCACTCAGGAGGACGAAGAGATTAAGGATATCGCCGTCATAACCCGCGTCGGCAAGCCCGTATGCTTCAAAATAACAGGCTTTGAGAAAAGGGGCGGTACGACAGTAGCCCTGCTCTCGCGCAGACTCGCGCAGGAGGAATGTATGCGCGCCTGTCTCATGTGCCTCGAAGCAGGCGATGTTATAAACGCAAAAGTAACGCATCTCGAGCCTTTCGGCGCTTTCTGCGATATCGGCTGCGGCATAGTTTCGCTCCTGCCGATAGATTCCATTTCCGTTTCACGCATATCCCATCCGCGCGACCGCTTCTATACAGGAATGGAGATAAAAGCCATAATAAAAAGCATAGATTACGACAGCGGCAGAATATACCTTTCGCACAAGGAACTGCTCGGCACATGGGAAGAAAATGTCGCCCGCTTCTCCGTAGGTCAGACGGTATCTGGCATCATCCGCAGTACTGAACCGTACGGCATATTCATCGAGCTTGCGCCGAATCTCGCGGGGCTTGCCGAGATAAAAGACGGTGCCGTAACTGGTCAGAGTGCCGCAGTATACATAAAAAACATCATTCCCGAGAAAATGAAAGTCAAGCTTGCCCTCATAGATTCATATTTTCCCGCATCTGCCGCACCCGCGCCGTTTGAATATTTTACCGATGCCACGCATATAGACAGATGGGTTTATTCGCCCGAAAATTCGTCAAAACTCGTAGAAACGGTATTCGACGGCGAAATTCAATAAATATTTATAATTTCTTCTTGAAATATTCTTCTCTTTATGCTTTAATATAAATAATGAAAATATTTTCCGAGGAGAAAATAAAAATGACGGAATATTCCTTTAAAAAAGCCGTTCCTGTTTGGGAAGAAGGCAAAGAAAAAGAAATGAACTATTGGCTCTGCTTCCGCACCGAGACAGGAAAGCATGAAAGCATCACTCTCGCACTGACAGGCTCAAGCGCATACATCGTCAAGGTAAACGGAGCCTTCGTCGCATTCGGTCCCGCGAGATGTGCGCATGGCTACTATCGCGTAGACGAGCTTCCGCTCGCTTCCCTCTGCACGGAGGAGAAAAATATCATTTCAATAACCGCGCTCGGCTATAACTGCACAAGCTTCTATCATCTCTGCCAGCCCTCGTTTCTCTGCGCGGAGCTTATCTGCGACGGCAAGGTGACTGCCGCAACGGGAGACAGCGGCTTCACGGCACGCTATATTGCAGAGCACGAACAGAAGGCGGAAAAATTCAGCTTCCAGCGCACCTTCACCGAGGTTTATAATCTCGATGAGTCATACCGCGATTTTGAGGTAGCTTCCGATGTCTCTTCTTTGGCACAGGTAAAACTCGTGCCAACGGAGAAAAAGGCTTTCATCGCACGAGACAGCGCATTGAACTCATACTATCATGTGCCGGCAAAGAAGATCGTGCGCCGCGGCGCATTTGATGTCGGCGACTACAGCGCAACCATCGGTTACGGCAGGCATATAAAGGAAATCTCATATAAAATGACAGGCTTTACGCTCGATGAGGTGACAACCAATTCCCTGCTCGAGGCAAGAAATATCGAAAATAAGGATATCACTGTAACGGATATCGCCGCCGACTGCGCCGATATCGAAAAAAATCATTTTGCCGTTTTTGAAATGGAAAGAAATACCACGGGGCAGATAGAATTTGATATCGTCTGCGAGGACGATGCCGAGGTGCTTGTAACATTCAGCGAGCTTCTCGAAAAGAGCGGAAGCGAGCCCGTCGATTTTCGCCATGCGGGGCTTGTCTGCTCCATGATATGGCGACTGAAAAAGGGCGAATATCATCTCTCCACCGCCGAGCCGTATACGGCGATGTATATCAAGTTCGCCGCCAAAAAGGCAAATATCCGCGTTTCCCGCGTCGGCATGAATTATTTCGGTGCCGATATGCCGAAAAAGGCATATGCGGGAAGCGACAAGGCACTCGGCGAAATATTCGATGCCGCCATAGAAACATATCGCCAGAATACTTTCACCATATATATGGACTGCCCCTCGCGCGAACGCGCCGGCTGGCTCTGCGACAGCTTCTTTACCTCCCGCGTGGAAAAGGTGCTGACAGGCAAAAGCGAGACAGAAAAGGTTTTTCTCGAGAATTTCCTGTTGCCGGACAGCTTCGAAGCACTCCCGCACGGTATGCTGCCGATGTGCTACCCCGGTGACCACAGAAACGGAAATTTCATCCCGAACTGGGCAATGTGGTATGTACTTGAACTTGAAGAATACCTCGGAAGAACTGGCGACCGCGCGCTCGTAGATACGGCAAAGAAAAAAGTCTATGCTCTGCTTGATTATTTCCGCCGCTTTGAGAACGAATATTCCCTGCTCGAAAAGCTTGACGGCTGGGTTTTCGTTGAGTGGTCAAAATCAAATGAGCTGACACAGGATGTAAATTTCCCGACAAATATGCTCTATGCGCGCATGCTCGAAAGCGTTGCACGCCTATATGACGATGCAAACGCCATGGAAAAGGCACAGAAAATAAAAGATGCCGTAAACAAGCTTTCTTTCACGGGCGAATTTTACTGCGACAATGCCGTGCGCAGCTCCGACGGAAATCTCGTTCTCTCGGATAAATACACCGAGAGCTGCCAGTATTATGCATTCTTCTGCGGCGTGGCAACCTTTGACAGCCGCCCCGGACTCTGGCAGATAATGCGCGACGATTTCGGTCCCGGCAGAGTCGATGTATGGCCGAATTTCCGCGATGATGCCAAGTGGAAGAATGTATATCCTTCAAACGCTTTTATCGGCGATTATCTGCGCCTCGAGCTGATTTACCTCTCGGGCGACTATGATAAGCTGACGGCGGATATCAAGAGTTTCTTTACGAAAATGGCTGAAACGACAGGCACGCTCTGGGAGAACGAAACCTCAAATGCAAGCTGCAATCACGGTTTTGCCTCTCATGTGCTCTATTGGATGGATAAGCTCGACATGGTAAAAAATATATGATTTCATGCGGATGTAAAAAATGAAAGACAGGAAAAAGTTAATCAAATATATCGTCATGGCGGCTGTGATAATCGCCGCCGTGATATACTTTCTCAAAAATCCCGTATCGGCGGATAAGCTCTCTTCCCTGCTTGAAAAGAATAATCCGAAAGCCGCCGCAGTGCTCCTGCTGCTCTTCTCGGTCAAAGGCTTCGTGCCCGTCATACTCTATATGGCACTTGCCGCGGCTTGCGGTCTGCTCTTTGATTTAAAGTATGCCATACCGATAGCCATAGTCGGCACAGTGCTCAATTTCACCGTTTCGTATCTTATCGGCAGAATCGGAAAAAACGATGTCAATGCGATGATAGAACGCCATGAGAAGCTGAAAAAATATTATACCAAGGGCGAAAAATATTCGTTTGTGCTTTCGCTTGCCCTCCATGCCGTGGGACTCCAGAGCGAACTGCTCGGTACATTTTTCGGCTCGCTCGGAATGCCGTATCTGCCATATATAGCGAGCAGTGTCATCGGTACATTCCCCGGCGCCGTGATATGGATAATCCTCGGCGGCAAGAGAGCGCATCTCTCATGGTATGATTTCATTCCCGTCGCTATAGATATCGTGATAATCTGCATTTCACTTTTATATCTCAAGAAAAAGAGCGCAAAAGCGGCGGCAGAGTCAGCCCCTGCAGAAGTCAAAAAGCAAAATAACTGAATATGAAACATCCCGCAAACCGAAATCGGCTTGTGGGATGTTTGTATTTTGTCAAAAGCTTTTCCGCGACTGAAATTACGGATTGCAAATCATCGCCAGAATCGGGACTATATGCATATACTGCTTGTAAATACGGTAGGCATAGCCCCCTTTGTCGCTTTGAACAGATAAATATCCGGAGAGCTTTCCCTCGAGATACTCCGAAACGGTGTTTTCTGAGATTTCTGCGCGCTCGGCTATTTCCTTTATACCCGCATATGCGCTCTCATCCTTTACAGTCAGCGCATAAAGCGCCGCGAATATCTTCATAGCTTGTATATCGCCGAGAGTTTTCATATGACCGCAAAGTTCGGATATCATTTCTGTTCTTTCAAGATGAAAATTTTTATTGTCCGAAAAGAATACCGAGCCATAACGCATACGCGTAGTTATATCCGGCAGTGCCATGCATGACATTCCCCATTCCGCGTTTCCGGCATGTTCTACGGCACTGTCGGCGTCAAAGCCGGGATTTCCGCCGGAACGACGCATAACCTTTGAAAAATATGCTGCGTGGAGCGTGTATGCCAGTTTCAGCACCGTCTTAGCATCATCGCCCGCGGGCATGGTGTCTATAGCCGTGCGAAGCTGCAATACAATGTCGGCGGATGTATCGGCGCCTTTATATCCCATAAGCTCGTCTATGGACACGCCGAAATAATCGGCTATATCGGGAAGAAGCTGAATATCGGGACAGCACTGTGATGATTCCCATTTGCTGACCGCCTGATTTGTCACGCCGAGCGCTTTTGCCAGTTCTTCCTGTGTTGTGCCTTTCGCTTTTCTCAAAAAAGCAATTTGTTCGTTAAGTCTGAAATTTTCCATATTTAACCTCCGTGATTGTTTTTTTGTAGCTACAATCACATTATAAACCGCCTTCCGCAGAAAAGCAATGACGCGTCGGTTTGACAAGCAGCATTTTCATCCAACCGCAGGTTGGAAGATAATTTCGTACAGAGAAGCGACATCACACCACGGTAGCAAGCCTCCATTTGCGCCAGCCTCCCTTTACACAAGGGAGGCTGGCGTATCAATACAAAATTTATCGTTACCCTCTCCCGTTTTATGCCCCGTTTATTTTCCTGTGGAGCCGAAGCCGCCGCTTCCTCTTGCAGTATCGCAAAGCTCGTCCGCTTCCTCAAAATCGGCATAGACATACGGCGCGAAAACTATCTGCGCTATTCTGTCTCCCATGGAAACGGTGCGCGCAACATCACCGTGATTGTGCAGAGCGACGACTATCTCCCCGCGATAATCGCTGTCTATCACGCCGACCTTGTTTGCGGGCGCAAGTCCGCTCTTGCAGGCAAGTCCGCTTCTCGCATAGATAAGCCCGACAAGTCCCTCGGGAATTTCAAGCGAAATGCCCGTATGGACAAATGCGGTCTTCCCCGCTTCTATTGTCATCGGTTCATCGCAGAGCGCATAAATGTCCGCACCTGCGGAAAATTCGCTTCCGTATGAGGGAACTGTCGCCCTCTCGTCAAGTTTTTTTATTCTGAGTTTTGTTTTGTTCATTATAGTATACCTCTGAAAATATTTGCAATGATATTTTATCATAATATCTCCGCGCTTTCAAGCGTTTTATATTAAATACCGATGAAAAAGCGTAAAATATATTGACGGCTGTCGCAGTCGGTGGTAGAATAAAAGCACAAAATACTTTTCGGACGGTAATGAAACTTGAAAAAACTGATTTCTGTTGTCTTAGCGGCAATAATTCTCTTTTGCATCGGATTTTCGCTCTGCACTCATGCGAAGGAAAGCGGAGATTACCTCATTTTCGGCGATTCGATAACCACAGGTTACGGTCTTGCCGATAAAACGATGCGATTTGCCACGCTCGTTTCAAATAAGCTCGGTATTGCCGAGCGGAATTACGGCGTTGACGGTGCGACAAGTGCCGACCTTCTCACAAAAATAAACGGCAGTGAGGAAATAAAGCGCAATATAGCGGGCGCGGAATTTATTTCCGTTTCGATAGGCGGAAACGACCTGCTTGATAAATACAAGTACATACTTCCGCAGGCACTCGGGCTGGATGTTGCCGATCACTCCGCCGAAATCGACGCTACATATGCGGCTTTCGATGAAAATCTCCGCGCGATATTTTCAGCTATCCGCGAGCAAAATCACGATTGCAAGGTGTATATCCAGACGCTCTACAATCCCTACGGCAACCTCACCGTGATGGACAGATACAACGCGGGAACATTGCTTGACCCGTATATCGTCAGGTTAAATAATATAATCCGCACGCGTGCCGCGGAAAAGAACTGCGCTGTAGTCGATGTCGCCGCCGCGCTCAACGGAAATAAGGCTTGCTTCTCTACGGCAAGCAACATTTCGGCGCAGGATATCTGGGCACTCATGAACGGAACGCTCGACTATACAAAGTTTGATTTTCATCCGTCGGCAGTCGGGCATGCGGAGATAGCAAAACTGCTCGAGAGACATATCGCGGCAGATTATCCGCAATTTTCCGAAAGCGAAGCAACTACGGAAACCACCGCAACAACATCTACAACCGCAACAACGACATCTGCAACAACTGCGACCACTTCTACTACGACAACTGCGACAACCACCACTACCGCAACCTCCACGACAGCAACGACTGCCACAACGGCTACGACCACAACCGAAGCGACCACAACCGAAGCGACCACAACCGAAGCGACCACGGCGGAAACAACCGCAACTACTGCAACTACTACAATCGCCACAACCGCTGCTATCACTACAGCCGAAACTACTACAACTGCCGCCAAAGTCACATCAGCCATCGCCACCGTGCAGCCAGCCTCCGGCACTTCTTCCGAAAGCGGAAATGCATTTGCCAAGGTAGGTCTGCCGATAATATGCATTATCGTGCTCCTCGGCGGCGCATATGCTGTTTATGCGGTGAAGAAAAAGAAATAATGATATACAAAAAACGGGAAGCCGCATGGCTTCCCGTTTTTGGTTGATATGGTGGATTTTTGCAGATGCCGCCGTCTTCGGAGTATCTACAAAATAAAATCAAAGTACATACAACAGCCGAAACAAAATTTTAAGTCCTTTATCCGCTTTTTCTTTTGACGAAGCAGGCGCAAAAGAAAAAGCTATAAAAAAGAAAACCGCCGAAAGAAAATTTCGCGCTCTGTGGAGCGCGACAAAGGCTCCGCGCCTTTGAACGCGCCGCCTTTTGAAAAAGGCGGGCGAAAACTTTAATTGTGAGTGCGATTTTCGGCGAGAGAAAAAGTGAATTTAATAAAACGCAGGAAATCCGCTCGCGGATTTCCTGCCATCCTTATAAATCGATATTACTAAAAAATTTAAGCTTTAATAAATGCCTTTATCCAATAAAAGCATTTACCCTTTCACTTTTTCGTTCTGCACTTTTTTAGCATCCCGTTTATTCTTCTATCAACATATTCAGTCCATTAAGCTCCACGCCCTCGTCAGCGCGAATCATTATAAATTTCGCGCCGCCGATAACTTTCGTCTGCACAAGCTCTGGCTTATCGGGTGCTACCTTTATCACAACATCGGGTGTACGGAGTTCAAATTTCTTCGTATTTATCAGATTCTTCGGGTCAAGCTCCGTCATCTCGCCGAAATTTTCCTTGAAACTCTCGGAAAATGCGGCAAGTCCCTCTTCAGATGCGCCGCAGTTTGCCAGTATCTCCTTTATCGCGCCGCCGTCCAGCGTGAGCGGCTCTTCTTCGCCGCTTGCCTTGTGCTCCTCTATCTTCTCTTCTATCTGACGGCGCATTTCCTTTATCGCCGTGAGGTCGCAGGCATCGGCAAGCGTCTCCGATATCAGCGCACGGAAGCTTTCCTCCTGAGCATCGGCAGGCATGGGAATATCATTTCCGAATACAGCACCCGTAAAATCGGAATGCGTATCCTTTGTCGTTCTCGTATAGAAGAGCGCACCGTAAATATTTGTGCGGCGGCAGTCAAAAGCCGGAAACATAAAGCCCATTTCAGGCGCAGAAACGGCGGAAGCGCCAGCATTATTGCGGAAAAGCTTCTCATCGGGGTCGTATGTAAGCGATGCTTTTGAAGCTTTCACAGGACAAACCGAGCAGAATATATGCGAGAAAATCTCGCTCGAATCGTCGGCAAGCGTATTTCCGTCGATATGCTTGAAAGGCACATCATATTTTGCATAGGCGAGCAGTATCACATAATTATCTTTCATGGCGACGCTCTTGGCGATAAGCGCATAGAAAGCATCGAGCGCTTCTTCATCGCCGAGTTCACTTGTGCGCAGGCGCGAAAGCAGCTTGTATTCTTCCCCGCCCGAAACCTGCGCTGTCGAAAAATCCATATTGAAAAGGTTCTTGGAAAGCGAACCCGATATCGTCTTTTTGAAAATGAAGAGATATTTTTCAGCCTCATCCTCTCCCATCAGTCCGAGCGGACGCGAAAATTTTGCTATTATCTCTCCGCTTGCATTGACATAACAGCCGCAAACGGAAGCAATCGTGCTTCTGTCCGGACTGAGCGTCTTTTTGATTTCCGAAATTTCCTTTGTGTTCATTTTTAAACCTCTCTGTAATTTTTGCTCAGGCAAACTGTCCCGAGATGAGCATATCAAAAAGCTCACCTATGCTTTTGCCTTTTATCATCTCTTTCACGGCGGAAAGCTCGTCTACTATCATTTCGTCAAGCACGCGCATGCCGAGAAGCTCGACAGGCGCTTTGTCATCCGTGAAGATATAATCTGATTTTTCCTTTTTCTCGAGCGAATCGCTCACACCGGAGAGAAAGGGACGAAGCTCACCCGAGAGCATCGGCAGATTTTCGCGAAGGCGCTCTGCGCAGTCAAAACCGGAAGAAGCAAAAAGCTCGATATTCGTGCCGCCCGTGGTATATGTGTAGGCGCAATCGAAAACCGAAAGTATCGTCCCGCAGAGATAATCGTTTATTCCGCCGTCAGCCTCGGTATACATATTCATATTGACAACCATGACGCCGTTTTCTTTGAGATGCGAACGCACCTCAAAGAAAAATTCCCTGCTCGACATATGAAAAGGTATCGTTATATCCTGATAGGCATCTACCATGATGACATCATATTTCTTTTCCGTGCGCGAAATAAAAGCCCGCCCGTCCTCGACAAAGACATTCACATTGTCGGAAAGATCAAAATATTCATATGCCAGCTTCACTATCTTCCTGTCTATCTCGACACCGTCCGTATCCGTCACGCCGAAATATTTTTCGCATTGCATGGCAAAGGTACCCGTGCCGAGCCCGAGAATACAGACGGATATTTCATCATCGGGAGAATTTTTTGCCATAGCGGGCGCGGCAAGTGCGCAGTCATAATACATTCCCGTAAGCCCGCCCTGCTTGCGCTTTATGGACTGAACGCCGAAAAGCACATTCGTGGAAAGAATAAGCGAATTATCGTCCTCTTCCACGCGCAGATAATTGTATATGGATTCGCCCTCATAGAGTATATTGCCGTTCCAGAAAGCCACGCCGATATTCATCGAGAGTATGCCGAGAACAAGCGCCACCGCGGCGATAACCGAGCATTTCACTATGAATTTTTTGCGCAGGATGAAATATGTTATCGAAACAATATAAAGCAGTGATGCGAATATAACAAAGGTAAGCGCCGTGCCGATATAAGGAATCGTGACGAAAGTCGGCAGAAATGTTCCGAGTATGCTGCCAACGGTATTGCAGGCTTCGATTATGCCGACCGTGCGTCCGCTTTCTTCAAGGCTGGAAACGGCGAATTTCACAAGATTCGGCGTCACCATGCCGAGCACAAGAAGCGGAAAGACGAAAACGAGTATGCAGGAAACAAGCGCCGCCCAGATGAGATAATTCTTTGTCACAAAAAGCGCCAGTACAACAGCAACACCCGATATCACGAATTTACCGAGAAGCGGGATAAGCATCGTCCATGTAGCCGCGGCAAATATCCATGTAAAAAGCCTGTCCGGATTTTCGCTTTTGTCAGCCATTTTTCCGCCGAGAATATTTCCCAGTGCCATAGCTATCATTATCGTGCCGATGATGATAGTCCATACTATCTGCGAAGAAGAAAAGTACGGTGCCATCAGTCGCGATGCGCCAAGCTCTATCGCCATTACGGAAAGACCCGAAAAAAAGCCCGTGATATAAAACAGATACTTCTTTTTCATTTTTAGCTCCTTTTGATTGCCTTTTTTAAGCCTCGGATGTGATACTATTTTATCACAAGCCGAGGCTTTTTTCAAGAGCTTTGAGGATACTTTTTTATCTGTATTTTTATGGCGTTCGTCGGGTTTTTGCCGCGCTTTTGGTCACACAAAAGTACGATAAAAGAAAAGTTTCTTTATGATTCTTCGCGGGCGAACAATGTTCGCCCCTACCATGC
>CAJKRH010000007.1 GCA_905202255.1 uncultured Ruminococcus sp. | reverse complement strand
CTTTTTCCATCGGGAGAAGCACCGCCGAGCGCCGTCAGCGCGCGCACGGTGTCGTGCGTACCGAGAAAGTTCATGAGAGAATTTGCCACCTCGCGCGGATAATGCGTATATATCCGCTTTGCCTCCGCTTTCAGCGCGTCCGCATTTCCGTAGCGGATATAGGCTATGACGGCGTTTTTCATCGGGTAGTTCATCACGCTGTCAAGCTCGCCGCCGCGGAAATATTTTTTGCGCTTCGAATACGAAATCTTATTCGAAGCGTCCTCCCAGACCTCGCCGATAACGAGTGCGTCGTCGCGCTCGCTTCTTGCGGCGGCGGAAAGGCACAAGAGGAAATCATCAGATAGTTCGTCTGCCACATCGAGCCGCCATCCGCCTATGCCCATGCGCATATATTTGCGGATAACTCCACTCTCGCCGAAGAGAAATTCCCTGTATGAAGGCTCGTCGCTTTTCACGCGCGGCAGTATCTTTATACCCCACCACGCCTCATAGTCGTCGGGGTAATTTTTGAAGCTGTACCAAGGAAAATACGGTGAGAGCGGCGACTGATACGCGCCGACATCGGGATATCGCCCTTTTGCATTGAAATAAACGCTGTCGTTTCCCGTATGATTGAAAACGCCGTCGAGGATAATGCGTATTCCGCGCCTGTCCGCCTCTGAGATAAGCGTGCGTAAAGCCTCCTCGCCGCCGAACATTTCGTCTACCGTCATGTAGTCGCCCGTATCGTACTTGTGGTTTGAATACGCGCGAAAAATCGGGCTGAGATAAACGGTGTTCACGCCGAGCGAAGCGATATAGTCAAGCTTCGCCGCAACACCCTGCAGGTCTCCGCCGAAAAATTCGTTATTTTCGAGATAAGCCCCGGGATATGCGGGGTATTCGGGCATGCCGTGCTCCCAGTCGTCTATTTTTCTCGCGTCATCTCTCACCGGATTACCTCCTGCGGAAAAGAAGCGGTCAACGAAAATATGATACATCACGCCGCCCGAAAACCAACTCGGCAGAGCTTCCCTTTCCTTATAAATAAGAAGCTGAAAGAAATCGTTTCCGTCTCCTCTCGGCTCGCGCAGCTTCTCCTCGAGCGTATCGAAATCGCAAAGCAAATCCCTCTGCCCGTATTCGGTATTCAGATGGTAGGCATAGTAAAATAAGCCGCTCTGTGCGCAGAGCGATGCCGTATCGGCTTCGAGCGAAAATTCGTTTTCGCCGGAAGCGTACATATCAAAAAAGCGGCGCTCGCCCGTGTCGTCGCAGTATATTTCAAGGCTCGCGGAACAGAGCGAAAACGGCGTTTTCACGGAAAAGCGCATTTTTCGCCCGTATTTCACGGCGCCCGCACTCTGCTCCCGCCATTCTCCGTCCTCGCGCACCGTGAGCGACTGCATGCCGTGCGCCCGACTTTGAAATTCAAATTCAGCCATAAAATTCTCCGAAAAATGTGTAAAATCGCAAAAAGCGGAAGCGGCGCAAATCACCGCCTCCGCATTTTTTATTATTACTCAACAGGCTTTATGTGCCAGATATTCTCCGCATATTCCTTTATGCTGCGGTCGGAGGCGAAATAGCCCGCTCCCGCGATATTTTTGAGCGACTTCACAGTCCAGCCCTTTCTGTCCGCATAGTCGGATACGGCACCGGAATATGTGTTGAAATACGAATCGAAATCGGCAAGGCACATATACGGGTCGGAAATATTCGGCGAAGAAATGAAGTAATTCACTATTCCCGAGAAATCGTTTCCGTTGAAGCCGCGCGAAATCATATCCATGACGCGGCGGATCCTCTCGCTTGTGCGATAGTAATCGATAGAGGAATATCCTCTGCGCCAGAGCTCGTCGACATCGCTTGCAGTGAGCCCGAAAATATAGATATTGTCCTTGCCTACGGCATCCGCCATCTCGACATTTGCGCCGTCGAGCGTGCCTACGGTGAGCGCACCGTTTATCATGAATTTCATGCAGCCCGTGCCGCTCGCTTCCTTGCCCGCAAGAGAAATCTGCTCGCTGATATCAGTCGCCGGCATGAGTATTTCAGCCATGCTGACATTGTAATCCTCGAGGAATACAACTCTGATCTTCTCTCTTATAACAGGGTCCTTCTCTATCTCCTCGCCGATGCTCCAGATGAGCTTGATTATATCCTTGGCAAAGTAATAGCCGGGAGCCGCCTTGCCCGCAAAGAAGAATGTCTGCGCGGGGATATCGAGCTTCGGATTTTCGCGGAGAAGCGCATAGTATTCTATGACTTTCATCGCGTTGAGAAGCTGACGCTTATATTCGTGAATGCGCTTTGCCTGAACATCGAAGATAGAATGCGTATCTATCTTTCTGCCTGTCTTCTTGAAATATTCCTCGGCGAAGCGCTCCTTATTGCGATGCTTGATATCGCGCAGGCGGGAAAGCACTGCGGCATCGTCGGCAAACTTTCCGAAAGCGGAAATCGCCTGCGGATTTTTGCGGTAGTCCGCGCCGATCATTTCGTCAAGCAGCTCCGCGAGCGCGGGGTTGGAATAGCAGAGCCAGCGACGGTGAGCGATACCGTTTGTCACATTTGTGAATTTATCCGGGTCAGCCTTGTAGAAATCGTGGAAAACGGTCTGCTTGAGTATCTCGGAATGAAGCTTCGATACGCCGTTTACGGTATGCGAGCCGACGACGCTGAGATTTGCCATTCTCACCTGACCCGATGCCACTATCGACATGCGTGAAATTCTGTCCCAGTCGCCGGGATAGAGATTCCAGAGATTTTCGCAGTATCTGCGGTTGATCTCGGCTACTATCATATAGATTCTCGGAAGGCGGAGACGGAAAAGGTCCTCGTTCCAGCATTCGAGCGCCTCGGGAAGCACCGTGTGATTAGTATACGAAACCGTCTTTGTGACAACATCCCACGCCCTCTCCCATGAGAAAGAATAAGTGTCCATGAAGATGCGCATAAGCTCGGGTATGCAGAGTGCGGGATGCGTATCGTTGATATGGATAGCCGTTTTCTCGGCGAAATTATCAAGCGTGCCGTAAACTGCAAGATGATCCGCGATGATATTCTGAAGCGAAGCGGAAACAAGGAAATACTGCTGGCTCAGACGCAGAATTTTCCCCTCCATATGGTCATCGGAGGGATAGAGCACCTTTGTCAGCGTTTCCGCATTCGTATTCTGCTCCACAGCCTGCATATACTGCCCCTGCGTGAAGAGCTTCATATTGAAATTGGTGATATCGTGCGCGCGCCAGAGGCGGAGATTATTGACAGCCTTGCTGTCGCTTCCCGAAATCATCATATCATATGGAACAGCCTGCACCTCGTCATAGTCCACATGTGTTATCGTGCAGTGACCCTCGTTCCAGTTTTCGATTATTCTGCCGCCGAAACGCACGGAAAATGTCTTGTCTGTTCTCGGGACAAGCCATCCGTCGCCGCCGGGCATCCATACATCGGGCATTTCAACCTGATTTCCGTCGATTATCTTCTGCTTGAAAAGCCCGTATTCATAGCAGAGTGAAAATCCCGTTGCGGGATAGTCGAGTGTCGCCAGCGAATCCATGAAGCAGGCGGCAAGTCTGCCCAGTCCTCCGTTTCCGAGACCGGGATCCGGCTCCATCTCATAAAAATCCTCAAGATTGTAGCCCATATCCGAAAGTGCCTCGGCATATGCGGAGGTGAGTCCGAGATTGCCGAGATTATTCTTGAGGCTTCTGCCTATCAGAAACTCCATGCAGAGATAGTAAACTCTCTTTGCCTGCTGCTTCTTCATATCGTGGCGGTAAGCCGAGCGCTTGTTTGTCAGTATGTCCTTGACAGTGAGTATGACTGCCTTATATACCTGCGCCTTCGTAGCCTCGTCGGCTCCGACGCCGAAATAACGCGAAAGCTTGCTGTCCAGCGCCTCTCTTACATCTGTTTTTTCGATTGTGTTTCCCATAATTGCGGTGTTTTCCCCCTGAGTTAAATGTTTTTTGCTTTTTATTTTCAATTAGTTTTCCGGAGAAAGCGAGAGAAAAAGCTCCGCATATTTTTCCGCCGAAACATTCCATGAAAAATCTACTTTCATTACCTTTTTCACAAGCGCTGTCCACTTCTCCTTATCGTGATAGAGGGCTATCGCCTGGTCTATCACGCTGAGCATATCGCGCGCATTGTATGCGGCAAAGGTAAAGCCGTTGCCCTCGCCCTCGTAATAGGGCTTTATCGTATCGTAGAGACCGCCCGCCTCGCGCACTATCGGCACGGTGCCGTAGCGTGAAGCTATCATCTGCGCAAGACCGCAGGGCTCGCTTCTTGAGGGCATGAGGAACATGTCCGCGCCCGCATATACGAGCTTGGATAGCTTTCTGTTGTACTCTATCTTCACGCCCGCCTTGCCGCCGCTTCTCGCCGCATATTCGCGGAAGAAGCATTCGGTATCATAGTCGCCCGTGCCGAGCAGAACAAACTGCATATCGCGCGAAAGCAGTTCATATGCCACCTCGCGCACAAGGTCAAAGCCCTTGTGGTCGACAAGCCGCGAAACCATCGCTATAACAGGCACATCGGGACAAGCCGGCAGTCCGTATTCCTCCTGGAGCGCCGCCTTGTTCTTCCCTTTTCCCGTGAGTCCGCGGTAGGAATAATTGAATTTCAAGTCCTTATCCGTTTTCGGATTGTAAAAGTCCGTATCTATGCCGTTTACTATGCCGCTGAGCTTGAAGCTGTGCTCGCGCAGAATATCATGAAGCCCATGCGCAAAGAACGGCGTCTGGATTTCCTCGGCATATTTTGGGCTGACGGTGGTAACGGCATCGGCGCAGAGTATCGCGCCCTTGGTAAGGTTCACGGCTCCGTCAAATTCAACGGTAGAGGCGTCCATCTCATCAAGCCCGAAGAGGTCGCCCATCGTTTCCCTGCCGTATACGCCCTGATATTCGATATTGTGGATTGTATATACGGCTTTCACGCCGGAATAACCCGGGCTCATGCCGTTTCTGCGCTTGAGCAGGATGACGGAAAGCGCCGTCTGCCAGTCGTTTGCGCTGTAGACATCGGGAAAGAAGTCCACCATTCCCATGAGTGCGAGTATCGCGTTCGAGAAGAAAGCAAATCTCTCGCCGTCGTCAAAAAAGCCGTAGAGCGCATCGCGCTTGAAATAGTATTCGTTATCTATGAAATAATATTTCACGCCGCCGCGTTCGAGCGAGAATATTCCGCAGTACTGCTGACGCCACGAAACGGCAACAGTAGTCCAGCATTCGAATTTCATCTCGGCGCGGTAATCATCGCTTATCTTGGAATAAAGCGGCATAACGGCGCGTATATCCCAGTCGGGATGGGCAGCTTTCAGCGCTATCGGAAGCGAACCCATAACATCGCCGAGTCCGCCCGTCGCCGCGAAAGGCATAGCCTCCGCCCCCGCAAAAAGTATCTTCTTCATATAAATAAATCTCCTCAGTTAAACCATTCTGCCCTTTTCTATATAGAAAGGCAGAGTCTCATGACCCGAGAGCGTCACTCCGTCGCGGATTACGACATTCTTGTCGGCGACGATATAGCCGAGCGTGACATTCTCGCCCGTGAATACATCCTGATAAAGGATGGAATTTTTGACCACGGCGTTTTTGCCTATCTTTACCCCGCGGAAAAGAATGCTGTTTTCCACCGTGCCGTAAATGCGGCAACCGTCGGCAATGAGCGAATCCCTGACCTTGGCATCCGGACCGTAATATGTAGGCGCGGAGTTGCGCACCTTTGTATATATCGGGCGGCTCTCTATCTCGAAAAGCTCGCGGTATCCCGCTTCATTGGAGATAAGCTCCATATTGTGGCGGAAATAATCGCTCATCGAAGAGATGCAGGAGAAATATCCGTCAAATTTATATACCCTGTAGTTGCGATGCTTGAGATTGCGCAGGAAAACATCGCGCGTCATGCTGACATAGTTGTGCGCTATCGCATCCATGACTATCTCCTTGAGATAAGCCGCGGACATGACGAGGATATTCAGATTTATATCGGCTTCTCCCTCGAAATTCGTAGGATAAGCCTCCATATCCGTTATTCTGCCCGTATTGTCGTATTTGACTATGACATTCGCTTTTGCTTTTTCCTTTGTGAGGTGCATACGCTGAACAGCCATGGTTATATCCGCTCCGCTTGCCACATGGTCGGCTATCATGGCGCCAAGGTCTATATTGCATATCACATCGCAATCGGAGAGAGCAACATAATCGGCATTTATATTCGATATGCTGTAGTTTACGCTCTTGAGCGCTTCAAGGCGCGTATTGTAGAGCGAATTTACATTGTTGGCATAAGCCGTGATATACGGCGGAAGAATTTTCACGCCGCCGCTTCTGCGTGCCAGATCCCAGTCCTTGCCGCTTCCGACATGGTCCATGAGCGATTGGTAATTATAATGGGTGATGATGCTGATATTGTTTATATCGGAATTTACCATATTCGAAAGGGCGAAATCCACGAGACGGTATCTGCATCCGAAAGGAATCGATGCAAGAGTACGGTATCTCGTAAGCTCCGGAATATTGCTGTCATGTATATTTGAAAAAATTATACCCGCTGTTTTCATGCTCTTATCCTCCCTGCTTTCAGTTTATGTAGTCGCCCGCATTGGCGTCATCTATCATTTCACCGCGCCCTATCACGGCATTCGGCTTTATATTCAGCTCCTCGGCTATAACGGTTATTCCGTCGCTTCCGTTTTCGGCGCCGATATGCGCGCCCTCGCCTATCACGCTGTTCTGGTCAACTATGGAATATTCGACGGTGGCACCGCTGCAAATATGCGCGCCGCGCATGATTACGCTGTTTATGACGGTAGCGCCCTCTTCAACGATGACACCCTCGGAGAGCACGGAACCTTTCACCGTGCCGCGTATCCTGCATCCCTCGGTTATCATCGAATTTTCGACAACCGAGCCGGCATAAAGCTTCTGAGGCGGCTCTGCGCTGTGGCGGTAGAAAATACGCCATGACCTGTCATAGAGGTCGAAGGCGGGATTATCTCCGAGCAGATCCATATTCGCCTCCCAGAGGCTCTTTATCGTGCCGACATCCTTCCAGTAGCCTTCGAAAAGATAAGCGCACATCTTCTTGCCGTCGCCGAGCATTTTCGGAATGATATTCTTGCCGAAGTCGTTTGACGATTTCTCGTCGGTATCGTCCTCGGTCAGATATTTCTTCAGCACATCGGCTTTGAAAATGTAAATACCCATGGAAGCCTTGTTGCTCTTCGGCTTCTTCGGCTTCTCTTCAAATTCGTATATAGTGCCGTCGGGATTTGTATTCAGTATGCCGAAGCGGCTCGCCTGATCCATCGGAACCTCGAGCACGGCTATCGTGCAGTCGGCATTCGTCGCTTTGTGAGCGGCGAGCATCTTGCTGTAGTTCATCTTGTAGATATGGTCGCCCGAAAGCACGAGAACATAGTCCGCATCGTATCTCTCGATGAAATTCAGATTCTGATATATGGCATTTGCCGTACCCTTATACCAGTCGGAGGATTTTTTACCCTGATACGGCGGAAGCACCATAACGCCGCCGCGCGTGCGGTCAAGGTCCCAAGGCTGGCCGTTGCCGATGTATTCATTGAGTACGAGGGGCTGATACTGGGTCAGTACGCCGACGGTATCTATCCCCGAGTTCACGCAGTTTGACATGGGAAAATCAATGATTCTGTATTTGCCGCCGAAAGGCACGGCAGGTTTTGCCGTTTTCTCGGTAAGCGCGTAGAGACGGCTTCCCTGTCCTCCCGCGAGCAGCATTGCCACGCATTCTTTTTTTCTGTACATAGAAAGAGTCCTCCTTAATATATTTTCATAAAATTAAAGTCATTTTTTCTTTGCCGGAGATTTGCTTTTCAGTATCAGAGCACCGTAGCTCGGAATTTTCATTTTTATCAGCTGTTCTG
The DNA here is from genome assembly GCA_905202255.1 of uncultured Ruminococcus sp. GTDB lineage: Bacteria > Bacillota > Clostridia > Oscillospirales > CAG-272 > Apopatosoma. The sequence goes on along the minus strand of CAJKRH010000007.1, from coordinate 52,203 downwards.
TTTTGTCACCTATTTTTTTGCCGTATGCGCGGTAGGTCGCGCCCTCTCCCGCCGTGCCGCTCCCGCCGTACTTTTTATCGTCGGAGGAGAATATCACCTCATATTCGCCGCGGCGCTTCACACGCATCTCGTAATCCCACTCCACCGGAGCAAAATTAAGAACGACATAAACGCCTCTGCCGCGCGTATCGATTCTCCTGTAGGAGATGAGGTTCATCGCGGCAAGGTCGGCATCTATCCATTCAAAGCCTTCCCACGAATCGTCTATTTCGTAGAGCGCGGGCGTCGAAAGATAGAATTTATTGAGCGCACGGATATAATCGTGCATTGCATGGTGAGCCGGATATTTCAGCATGAACCATTCGAGTTCGTTTTCATAGTCCCATTCGCGGAAAGGACCGTATTCCGTACCCATGAAGAGCATCTTCTTGCCCGGAAGCGTCATCATATAAGCCATGAAAACACGCATCGCGCGGAACTTGTCCTCATATTCGCCGAACATCTTGTCGAGCAGGGATTTCTTCCCGTGAACGACCTCGTCGTGAGAAACCGGCAGTATATAATTTTCGGAGAAAGCATACATCATCGGGAAGGTGAGCTTATTATGTATTCCCGAGCGGAAATAAGGGTCGGTCTGCATATATTCGAACATATCGTTTGCCCAGCCCATATTCCATTTGAAATTGAAGCCCAGCCCGCCGACATCCGCGGGCTTTGTTATCATCGGCCATGCCGTCGATTCCTCGGCTATCATCAGCGCCGCGGGAAATTCCGCGAAAACCGCCGTATTGAGCTTTTTGAAGAAAGCTATCGCCTCAAGGCATTCGTTGCCGCCGTGTTCGTTCGGTATCCATTCGCCGGGCTTGCGGTCATAGTCGAGGTAGAGCATGGAAGCCACTGCGTCTATGCGCAGTCCGTCGATATGATATTTTCTCATCCAGAAAAGCGCATTTGAAACGAGGAACGACTGCACCTCGGGTCTGCCGACATCAAAGCATCTCGTGCCCCATGTTTTCTGCTCAAATCGGTCGTCGCCCTGATATTCGTATAGGCGCGTGCCGTCAAAGTCGGAAAGCCCGTGCTCGTCTTTCGGAAAATGCGCGGGAACCCAGTCCATTATCACGCCGATGCCGCTCTCGTGTAGCTTATCGACAAAATACATAAAATCCTGCGGCTCTCCGAAGCGCGAGGTCGGCGCATAATATTCGCAGATCTGATAGCCCCACGAGCCGTCATAGGGATGCTCTGCTATCGGCATCAGCTCAACATGGGTATATCCCATATCGGTGAGATAAGGCGCAAGCTCGTCCGCTATCTCGCGGTAATTCAGGTACGCGTCGCCGTCGACGTTCGTCCTGCCGTCGCGCGTTTTCCATGAGCCTGCGTGAAGCTCGTATATATTCATCGGAGCAGGGTAAAAATGCCCCTTTTCCGCGCCTTTTTTCAGAATGTCGCCGCGCTTTGCCATATAGGCACCGTCGCCCCATTCGTAGCCGCCGATATCGCAGATTATCGATGCGCTCTTTGCGAGCGTTTCGCTGTAGAGGCAGTAGGGATCCGCCTTCATGCGGAGCCTGCCGTCCGCCCCCGTGACGGCATATTTGTATTTGTTTCCATCAAGTCTGTAGGGTCGCTTTATCTCGCAGTGCCAGATACCGTTTTCCTCATCCTTCTCCATCGGGTTTTCGCTTTCGCTCCACGAGTTGAAGTCGCCGACGAGATAAACGCTTTTTGCATTCGGCGCCCAGAGGCGGAAGGTATATGTATATTCCCCGCCGCGCTCGGTCATGTGCGCTCCGAGGTAGTCATACGCGTAAAAATTCACACCTCCGCTAAAAAGTACGGGTGCCATATCCGTGTTTTTCTGCAAACAATTCACTGCCCTTCGATTTTGTGATTTTTCCCAAAATAGTTTTATTATTCATGTTTATTATATACTTAAAACGCTCTTTTTTCAAGCGTTTTTCAAGCGTTTTTTGAAAATTCTCCTTAATAATCAAAGAGCGAAGCCCCTCTTGTGCAAAAGTAACAATCTGTTGTGAATTTTATACCAAACAGAAGGTACTTTTTTGCACATCGGAGCTTCGCCGTCATGCGTAAATATTCGTGTTTACATTTTTTCGCAAAGCATACCATCCGAGAGGACAAGCGTCCTTTCGGTGAGCCTTTCCGCTTCTTCCGCGCTGTGAGTTATCATCAGCACGGTTTTTTCGCGCAGAGCCTCCAAAAGATAAGCCATGACCTCGTCGCGCATCTGCGCGTCAAGCCCGCGAAAAGGCTCGTCAAGCAGGAAGAGGGGCGCGTCATACGCTATCGCGCGGGCAAGCGAAACGCGCTGTGCCATGCCTGTGGAAAGCTCACGCGGATATGCATGAAAATCCGTCATCCCGAGAGCCGTGAGTATCTCTTTCGCCCTCTTTTCGTTTGCTTTCGCGTCGCCGCGCGGGAAAACGAGCGTCACATTTCCGAGAGCGTCCGCATTTTCAAAAAGGCGCGGCTCGGCAAAGCAATATGATATCCTGCCGTCCGGCGGTGCGGCGGAAACACTTCCCGAGTCCGGCAGCTCAAGCCCCGCGATTATGCGGAAAAGCGTGGTTTTGCCGCAGCCGGATTCGCCCATTATCGCAACCTTTTCCCCATCGCCCACATGGAGAGAAACACCGTTAAGAACGCTTTTTTCGCCGTAGCTTTTGCATATTCCGTCCAGCCTTATCATGCTCTCTCCTCCTTTTCAAAGCGACCAAGTATCAGATTTACTATCAGCTTTTCTATCACTATGCTGAGTATTATCACCGCTGCAGTCCATGCGAACATATCCTCGGATTCGAGATAGATTTTCGCATTGTAGAGTGCGGAGCCTATCGTGCCTTTTGGCGAGCATATGACCTCGGCGGCGATTCCCGCTTTCCACGCCATGCCGACAGCACTTCTGCAAGCCGCCGCAAAATACGGCATTATGCACGGCAGGTAACAGTATTTCCATTTTTTCACCGCGTCAAAGCGGTATATCCGCGCCACCTCGGATTTTTCACGCGGCACGGAGGAAAAGCCTTTTGTCACATTGGAATAAACTATCGGCATCACGATAAGCGAGGTAGCTATCGGCGGCACCGCCGTTTTGTTCACAAGGAAAAGCAGGAGTATGATAAATGAAGCCACGGGTGTCGCCTTGACTACGGAAAGCATCGGCGAAGCGAGCGTTTTCACTACGGGAACAAAATGCGAGAGCACGGCGAGCACGCCGCCGAAAGCCATGCCGAAAAATATCCCCGCGAAAACAGATCCGAGCGAGCGCAGGCAGGTCAGCACAAAATCCTTTGTGCCGGCAAGCGCGATAAGCCTTTTTGCCACATCGTGCGGCATGGGGAGAATGACCGCCTTGCCCAGCGCCGCCGCCGCTATATACCATATTCCTATCCAGAAAGCGAAGCAAAGCAGGGCGCGTAAAATACGCGCCGCCGCTTTGCTTTTATTGCCTGTATTTGTCTTTTTAATTTTCGACAAGGTCATATTGCCCTCCGTCAAAAAGTATTATTTTCCGTAGAAGGAATCTGCGGGAAGCTTGCCGCCGACAGAAGCGGGATTTGCCTCAAAAAGCACAGCGAGCATATCCTGCATGCACTTATTGGCGTCGTCGCCCGTGATGAAGCAGATATTGCAGTTCGGGAGTGCCTTCTTTGCCAGAGCCGCCTTCGGAATGATACCGTATTTTTCGATGAGCTTTGATGCTTCTTCATTATTTGCATTTACATATTCTACCGATGCCGCAAGCTCGGAAACAACAGCCTTGTATGCCTCGGGATGCTCTCTCCTGAACTTATTGGAAACGACGATACAGCCCTGCGCGAGCTTGCTTGTGCTGACCTTGTCCCACTCTGACGTGATATCGAGAGCGATGCGCAGGTCGCCCGTCTTGTTAATGAGTGCGCTCGTTACATTCGGCTCGGGAAGTACGCCTATGGAAACCTCGCCTGCCGCAAGCTTTGCCGCAAGCTCCGCATGCTCGGAAAGGTACTCTATGGTAACATCCTTTTCGGGGTCAATGCCGTTCTTCTCAAGGACATATTCGAGCACATACTGCGGCGTTGCGCCTGCACCCGTGGAATATATCGTCTTGCCCTTAAGCGAAGCGATATCGGTCACTTCATTGCCGTTTTCGAGAACATAGAGCACGCCGAGCGTGTTTACCGCCACGAGGCTTATATCCGCACCCTTGTTTATCAGCACGGATGCGAGATTTACCGGCATAGCGGCGAAATCCACCTTTTCGCCGATGACTGCGGCGGAAACCTCAGTCGGAGCGGCGGCTATCGTAAATTCATATTTGTTTTTCGTCGCTCCGTCGTCATTATCAGCCATAAGCTTGGAAATGCCCATGCCTGTCGGTCCCTTGAGCGCGATCATGCGAACCGTTACAGCTTCCTCCTGAACCTTACCGCAGGAGAAAAATGCGAATACCATTGCAAGCGCAAGCAGTAATGCAAATATTTTTTTCATTTTGTTTTTCCTCCAAAATCATTTATTTTCTCGTTGCACCATATAAACGAGTTTTATCGAGAACGGTAACCCTGCCGTTCCCGTATGTTATGATACCGTCCTCCGAGAGAGAGGCAAACGCTCTGTATACCGACGCCCGCCCTATGCCGAGCGCAGATGACATGCGCGAAACATTGACGGGAAATTCCCCGCCGTCCTCCGGCATAGCCGAGAGGAGCGACAGCGCGACGGCGCTCTCCGTATCCGGAGTGGAGAAACCCGTTATCTTCCCGTTGAGAAAGCGTATTCTCTCCGTGAGAAAGCGTATATAGGCAAGCGAAACGCCGCTGTCAAGCATGAATATCTCCGAGAGTGTCTCCTCCGGCACAAAAAGCACCTCGCTTTTTCTCTTTGCCGAAACAGTGCTCACATATTCGCCGCTGCCGCCGAAAAGAGCCGCTGCTCCGAAAATCCCCCCTTTGTCTATCGTGCGGAGCAGGATATCTCTCTCTCCGTTCTTTCCGTGGACAGCAAGCGTTCCGCTTATCACTATGCCTATACCGCGAAAGAAGCTCTCGGGCGAATATATCGTCTCGCCGCCGCGAAAGCCGCGCACATTGCAGGAGCAAAGGCGCGCGAGCGTATCGCGCGAAGCACCCGAAAAAACGGGGCTTTGCGAAAGTATTTTGCCGAGCGTTTCTTCTTTCATGGTTTCATCTCCAAAACTGTATCATTTGGTACAGATTCATGATATCACATCTTTTTTCGTTTGTCAATAAATTTTTGAACTTTTTTGCAAAAAGCTATACCAATATTCCGACTTATGTGGTATACTTATTATGTATAATTATGTTCGGAGGTATGTATGAGAGAGGATTTCCTTTCCGTTATTGCAGAGCGTGGCGACACGCAGATAAAGCAAAACGAAGGACTTGCAAAATACAGCACTTTCAAAATAGGCGGAGAAGCGCGCTACGCGATTTTCCCCGAGAACAAAAACGCACTCGTTTTCGCCGTTGCCGCCTGCCGCGAATTTGATATTCCGTGCAGAGTCATAGGCTGCGGCTCGAATGTTCTTTTCGACGACGGCGGTTTTTCGGGTGCAGTGATATTTACAAAGTGGGTCAATAAAACAGAGGTCTCGGAAAGCATCATCCGTTCGGAATGCGGGCTTCCGCTCTCGGCACTCAGCACCATCGCAAAAAATGCTTCCCTGTCGGGGCTTGAATTTGCCTTCGGCATTCCCGGGAGCGTCGGCGGCGCGGTATATATGAATGCGGGCGCATACGGCGGCGAGATAAAGGATACGCTCACCGAGGTCGAATATTTCGATACGGAAGCGGAAACGCTCCGCCGTGCGCCTGCCGCAGAGCTTGCGCTCGGCTACAGGGAGAGCATTTTTCAGCACAAACCTTATCTTCTGCTCTCGGCGACATTTGCACTGCATCGCGGTGACCGCGCGGAAATAGAAGAAAAAATGGCTTCCAACATGGCAGCACGAAAAGACAAGCAGCCGCTCGAATATCCGAGCGCGGGCAGTGCCTTCCGCCGTCCCGTAGGGCATTTTGCCGCCAAGCTTATCGACGATGCCGGACTTCGAGGGCTTTCATGCGGAGACGCGCAGGTCTCGGAGAAGCACGCGGGCTTCATTATCAACCGCGGAAGCGCCACGAGCGGCGATGTTCTGGAGCTTTGCCGCATAATAAAAGAAGAAGTGGCGGGGCGCTACGGCGTTTCGCTCGAAACTGAATTCATACATATCAAGGATTAAACAAAACTGAAATTCATCGGAGGGGTAATATGTCGTTTTCATCGCGGGCAAAGGAAGAGATGACCGTAAAACTGCCAAAGCAGAAATGCTGTGAAAAAGCGCGGATTTTCGGCATATTGCTTTTTTCGGGCGGCTTTACGAAGAGCGGCATTTCCGTCACCACGGAAATACCGGAGGCCATAGAGCTTGTGCGTCGGTTTTTCTCGGAGACCTTCGGCGACGAGGGTAAAACCGAAACGGTCGCCTCGAAAAGCGGCAAGACTCTGCGCTTTTCCATAACGGAGAAAGACACCGTAGAGGCAGCTTTCGCCTACTTCGGCATAGGCGAGGACGATATGATAGACGATGATTTTTCGCTCTCCGCGGAAAATGCCGTCTGCTCCTCACTGCTCTGCACCGACTGCGAGCGAAGCTTCATCGCAGGGGCGTTTATCTCCTGCGGCTTCGTCTATCCTCCCGATAAGAAATATCAGGCGGAATTTGTGATGCGCGACCGCGAACTGCGCAATATCCTTGCGGGGCTTCTCTGCCGCCGCGAGCTTGCGCCGAAAAAGGTGGAGCGGCGCGAAAAATGCGTGCTATATCTTCAGGGCGTGCAAAAGGTTTCCGACCTGCTCGGAATGTGCGGCGCGACAACCTGCTATTTCGATGTGCTCAATGCTCAGGCTTTTCACATCACGGCGGAAGCGGCAAACCGCTCGACAAACTTTGAGGTGGCAAATCTCAGGAAAACCGCGCTCACCGCGGGCAAGCATATAAATATCATAAATGAAATTATCGCGCTCGGCAGATTTGATGAACTTTCGCCGGAGCTTCGCAAAACAGCAAAGCTCCGCGTCGAAAACCCGTATCTCACGCTTGCCGAGCTTGCCGGAATGGAGGTGCCGCCCGTCTCCAAATCGCAGGAGAGCAAGCGTTTATCCAAAATTTCGGATTTTCTCGAAGCGATAAAAACCAAGTAAAGGAGGGAGAAAAATGTCTTTCGTTCATCTTCATCTGCATAGTGAATACAGCCTGCTGGACGGTGCTTTCCGCATAGCCGATATACCGAAAGCGGCAAAAGCCTGCGGGCATAATGCCGTCGCAATAACAGACCACGGCGCGATGTACGGCGTCGTCAATTTCTATCGCGCGTGCAAGGAAGAGGGTATCAAACCGATAATCGGCTGTGAGGTATATACCGCCTCGGAATCGCGTTTTGACAGGCGCGAAGCCGCAGACGGCGGAAAATATCATCTCGTCCTCCTTGCCGAAAACGAAACGGGATATAAAAATCTCATTTACATGGTCTCCCGTTCGTACACCGAGGGATTCTACGGCAAGCCGCGTATAGATATGGAACTCCTGCGCGAGCATTCCGAGGGGCTTATCGCGCTTTCCGCCTGCCTTGCGGGATATATTCCGCGGCATATCATGGCAGGCGATTTCGACGGAGCGCGCGAGCGCGCGCTTGAATTTGACCGCATATTCGGGCACGGAAATTTCTATCTCGAGCTTCAGGACCACGGCATGCCCGAGCAGAAAGAAGTAAACGAGGCACTCATCGCCATGGCACGCGAGACGGGTATCCCGCTCGTTGCCACAAACGATGTGCATTATATGCGCCGCGCCGATGCCGATACGCAGGCGGTGCTTCTCTGCATCCAGACGAACAGCCGCATTGCCGACGGCAGACCGATAGGCTTTGAAACAGACGAATTTTACTATAAATCAACCGAGGAAATGGAGCGGCTCTTCTCTTCTGTTCCCGAAGCGCTGGAAAATACGCAGAAAATCGCCGACAGATGCAATTACGATTTTGATTTTTCCCATATCTATCTGCCGCGCTTCACTCCCGAAACCGGTGAAACGCCGGAGGAATATCTCCGCCGTCTCTCCTACGAGGGTTTTGAGAGCAAAAAGTCCTCGGGCGAGATTACTTTCACTGAAGAAAACAGCGAGAGCACATATCGCGATCGCATAGAATACGAGCTTTCCGTAATAAGCAAAATGGGATATGCGCAGTATTATCTCATCGTGTGGGATTTCATCGCATATGCCAAGCGTGAGAAAATTCCCGTAGGTCCCGGCAGAGGTTCGGGCGCGGGAAGCCTTGTCGCTTATCTCTGCGGCATAACCGATGTGGACTCGATAAAATATGACCTCATGTTTGAGCGCTTTCTCAATCCCGAGCGCGTCTCCATGCCCGATTTCGATACCGATTTCTGCTATGACAGGCGCGGCGAGGTAATAGAATATGTTTCGCGAAAATACGGTGCCGACCATGTCTGCGGAATATCCACTTTCGGTACGCTCGCCGCAAAGGCTGTGGTGCGCGATGTCGGCAGGGCGCTCGGCATGAGCTATGCCGATGTCGATATAGTGGCAAAAGCCATTCCCTATGACCCGCATATCACGCTCCGCGAAGCGCTCACGGGAAAACTGAAGCGCATGTATGATGAAAACGAGCAGGTTCGCCGCCTTATAGATATATCCATGGCTCTCGAGGGAATGCCGCGCCATGCCTCGGCTCATGCCGCGGGCATTGTGATAACGGACAAGCCCGCATATGAGCATGTCCCTCTTGCCGTCAACAACGAAATGGTGCTGACGCAGTTCACGATGGATATCATCGAAAAGCTGGGACTGCTGAAATTTGACTTTCTCGGTCTGCGATATCTGACGATAATCTCCGATACGGAAAAGCAGATACGGAAAACAGAACCCGATTTCGATATCACAAAAGTCACGCTTGACGACGCAGGCGCATACGAGCTTATCTCGCAGGGCAGAACGAGCGGCATATTTCAACTTGAATCCTCGGGAATGCGCCGCCTGCTCATGAATATGCAACCGCGCAATATCGAGGATATAACGCTCGCTATTTCGCTCTACCGCCCGGGACCGATGGAATCGATACCGCAGTTTCTGCGTAACCGCACAGGAGAATCAACTCCCGAATATAAGATACCGTCTCTGCGTAAAATACTTGAAAAAACCTCGGGTTGCATTATTTATCAGGAGCAGGTAATGCAGATATGCCGCGAAGTTGCGGGCTTTTCCTTCGGGCGCGCGGATATCGTGCGCCGTGCCATGGCGAAAAAGAAAACCGCCGAGATGGAAAAGGCACGCACTGCTTTCGTCTGCGGCGAAAAGGATGAAAGCGGAAATGTCACCTGCGAGGGTGCCGTCGCGCGCGGCACAAGTGAAGCCGATGCAAACGAGATTTTCGATACGATGTCCTCCTTTGCCAAATACGCCTTCAATAAAAGCCACGCCACGGCATACGCATACACCGCATACCGCACGGCTTATCTGAAATGCCATTATCCGAGCGAATATCTCGCTTCCCTGCTCACCTCGGTGCTCGGCAATGTGACGAAAACCGTGGAATATATCGAAGAAGCAAAAAGCTACAGGATTTCCGTGCTTTCGCCCGATATAAACGAGAGCGAAAAGCTCTATAGCGTCGTCACAGACAAAAACGGCAAAAAAGCCATACGCTACGGGCTTCTCGGAGTAAAAAATGTCGGCGCAAATATTCTCGATGCCGCTATAGAGGAGCGCAAAAACGGCAGATTCACCTCATTTGTTGATTTTGTTTCGCGGATGTGTTCGCATGAGCTTAATAAACGGCAGATAGAGGGGCTTATCAAGAGCGGTGCTTTCGATTCGCTCGGGACAAAGCGCAGCATGCTCCTTGCCGAATACGAGAATGTACTCGATATCTTTGCCAGAAAGAAAAGCAGTCAGGCGGAGGGACAGCTTGATCTCTTCTCTGCAGGGCTTTTTGATGGCGCGGAAATAGAGCCGCCGAGCCTTGAATATGAATTTAAGGAGCGCGAAGAACTTCCCTTACGCGAACGCCTGAAGCAGGAAAAGGAAAGCACCGGAATGTATTTCTCGGGTCATCCGCTCGATGAATATGCGGCGCATATCGAGGCGCTCGGTGCGGAATCGAGAATATCGGATATCCTGCTCTCATTTGATGAAGAAGCGGAAGCCGAACCGGAGCGCAGATATGCCGATAACGAACGCATCGCCATCGCCGGAATTATCACCACGAGGACAAACAAGCAGACGAAAAACGGCGGCTCGATGGCTTTCGCCACACTTGAAGATAAAACAGGCGAAATAGAGCTTGTTTTTTTCAGCAAGGTGCTGGAAAAGATTTCATATATGATAAATCCCGATTCGGCAATAGCTGCGGCGGGCAGAATCTCCGCCAAGGAGGACAGCGCACCGAAGCTGATAGTTTCCGATGTCGTGCTTCTCCGCCCTGCTTTCAACGGCTACGCGACGCCCCTGCTTGAGAGCATGGAAGATGTCCCAGCCAAGCCCGCTCGTTATGAGTGCTACGAGAAAAAATCACCCGCGTCAAATCCCGCTCCCGAGAAAAGGACGGAAGTGCCGCCGAAGAAGCTTTATCTCAAGGTCCCTGATATGAGCGGCGAGATATTTGAGCGCGTATCGACTCTCCTGCAGATTTTTGAGGGCGGCTGTGAAGTCATATTCTATGATATTTCGCAGGGCAAATATATAAAAGCTGTCGGCATGGGTGCTTCTCCCGAGAAAAATATGCTCCTGCTCCTGCGTGAGATTCTCGGCGACGGCGCTGTTGTGACAAGGTAAACAAGATGAAGAAGAAATATTTTATACTTATCTTCATCGGACTGATTGCCATGATAACGGTATCTTTTATATTGCAGAATCTCTATAGCGAGAAAACACGGTATTTCGGTTTTGCGGCAGGAATGTTTTTCATAGCGGTGTTCGCGCTGTTTTCCTATAAAAACGCGCTGAAACCGACGGGATTCATAAGTGAAAAAAACTCCTCAAAAGCATATTATCAAAAGCGCGGCGAACTGCCGAAATACAAGCAGATATGCAAAAGCGCGCTGATACCGCTCTCGGGTCTCGGCAGCCTTTTCCTTCTCTGCGGTCTGATAGCGCTCCTTGCAGCATGAATAAAAATGAAAAAGCCCTCTCGCGAGGGCTTTTTGTTGTGATTACTTAATTTCCACAAAATTACTATACCGTTATTTTATCTACCTCAATATATAGTTCTCGTCAAAGTATATGTTCCTAAGTTTTTATAGCTATATACACTTATTGTGTTTGCGTCGACAAAAACAATTCGGAACACTTTTGCTACAACATTATGTTTTTTGTCTGTAAATACAACTTCAGAATCCTGTATATCATAATATGCAGCTTGAACATCAGGATGCGGCAAATTATACTTGATTGATACAGCATTCGACCAACTACTTTCATCATCATGATAAAAGTCAAAATAAAATCCGCTTTCTGAACGCCAATCCCCAAACAGATAGAAGGCAACTATGTCATCAGATGTAAACAGCTTTTTAATGATTGGTGTAGACCACATTCCGGTAAATTCCTTCATATTATTTTTAAAAAGTGCAAGTTCCTCACCACTGCGAGACTGTCGATACAGCTCCAGCAATCTCAATACATTTTTAGCGTCGCGATAATCTGATATAAGTTTAAGTAAACTCTCTTTAGATGAAATTTCATTAAAAAAATGAGGCAATGTATCTGTGCTAATTTCACTTGTAAGTTGCAGAAACAGCCCACGGCTCTGTGCCATTGAAAATGACAATCCGGTCCAAAATTTAGGTGCCAACTTATTTGCATATTTCTCAAAATCTTCATATTTATTTGCATTTAAATAATTCTGCAATTTATCAGTAATGCCATTTCTACTTTTTTCCATCCATGCCTTGCTGTCTTTATATGTGCCAAGTTCATCAAAAACTCTATACGCCAGCTCATAAACTTCATCCGAATAGTATTCTAAGCCAATTTGATATTCAATCTCATTAAGATGATTATCGCAATCTTGCGCCCACTTTGCTGAGTCTTTATAATCTTTTATGCGTTCAAAATTCTTCTTTGCCACATCATATCGTCCTTCATTATAGTCATCAATAGCTGTTGCATATGTCAATTCAAATATGCCATCATTTGCTTCTTTAATCTTTTCATTACTGTCCTTATATCCGTTTAGCTTTTCAAATATATTAATTGCTTTAGAATACTGTTTTGAATTTAACAAAGATATCGCCTCATTGTACAGTTGCTCATATTCTTTATCAAGCATCGCATTTTTACATTCTTTTACTTTTTCGCCACTATCCTTATAGCTGCCAAGTTGTGTAAACACAGCAACAGCCTGCGCGTACTTTTCGCTGTTCATTAAAGAAACTCCGCATTTATATTTGCGTGATTTTATTTTATTTGAATCTCCGAGTAGTTCAAATTCTTTGATTGCTTCCTCATATCTTCCTTCTTGCATAAGTGCGCAAGCATTATTATATTTTATATTCGGAATAACATACTCATTAACGGTAATACCTACTGCTATCGTGGCAATTATGATTATTGAGCAAAGTAAAAGCGCCTTCTTCCTCTTCTTTGCCTGTTCTTTTGCCCTTGCGAGCCGTTCCGCTTCTTCCCTTGCCGCTTCTTCTATTTTCCTTTTACAAGCACAAATCTGCTCATCCGCATCGCGCCATCCGGAAATAGTCTGAAAAAGCTTGATCGCCTCATTTAGCGTGGCTTCTCTCTTGCTTGTCATTTTTGATTTTGCTTCATTATATATCGCATCTTTCCTTGCTTCTTCTGCCTTCGCTTTGCAGTGCTCGGCAAGTTTCGCCGAGTCCATAAAGTCCGAAATAGAATTGAAAATCCCAGCCGCATCAAGATAATCCTGTTCGCATCTTGCATTACGCAAAGCGGCTTGCGCATTATTATAAATACCTGTCAGCCGGGCATTTTCATTGCGCACTTTTATCTGATTTATATAGCCGCTAAGCTCGGCTTTCAGCTTTTCATCTCCGAAACGGATTGCCTTCTGATAATTATTGTCAGTATCAAAAGGCTCATTACAGCTCGCAAGGCTTTCTCTCCTGCTGATTTTCCGCTCTGCCATCAGTTTGCCGAGATATGCCTCGGCACATTCCGGGTCGATATCAAGCACCTTTTCGCAGTATTCATCCGCTTCCTGCCAGTTGCCATCCTCCAGAAACATAAATACTCTCTTGAGAAGCGGTGCGGTATTTCCGCTTCCCGCATTGACCACCAATGTTTCCTTGACAGTGGCTTTCTGCTCGCTTGCTCCTATTATTTTCTTGATGCCGCGGATAAGATCCTGCATGAAGCCGAGTTTGGACATATCCTGCGCCTGCAAATGAGAAAATTCTTCCGGCAGGTCATAGGGGTCCATATCTTTATATGCAGGAATAAGTATCTTCTTGCCGCCCGAATTTTTGGCAAGCGCAAGATAGCGGCTCCATTCGTTTCTGACCCACACGGCATTGAAATATTCCGGTCTTGTGCCGAGTACCACCATTACTTTTGCGCTGTTCAATGCCGCAAATATGTATGGTTCATAAGCTGTTCCGAGCTTATCCTCGAGTGTAATACGGCTGAAAAAGACCTTAAAACCTTCCTGCGTCAGCTGATGATATAAGTCATTTGCAAGCACGCTATCCTGTGTTCTTCTGCCGTTTGCATCCGTTTCCTTATAACAGATAAATACATCAAAAGGCTTTTCTTTCTGTGAAATGGCAAGGATACCTTTTTGAATATCATCTATTTCCTTGGCTTCGTTTTCATAAATTTCACGCTGATTTGCATCGGCATATTGCAGAGCCGATTTATAATCTTCATCGGCAAAAACCGATGTAAACTGCGCGCGGTTTACCGTGGGAACACGCCGATGCGACTGCGGGTCCTCCACATATTCGATACCGTAACGGCAGAGTACGAGCGACCAATATGCTTCCGCATCGGTGCTGTCTTCATTGAGTATCTGCTCATAGATACTCATGGCTTTGTCAAAATCATTATTTCGGCGGAAATGATTTGCTCTGTCATATAAATTTGCTTTTCTGTCATTATCAAGGCGAGGCAGCGTCTGTTTCGTACCGCAATAATCGCATACGCCTACACTTGCGCCTTCACTGAATTCTATTGTGCCGCCGCACATTTTACATTTAAATATGGACATTGTGTTTCTCCTGAATATTTATTATGTAATCAATAGTCTTTCGGTCTTCCGCAAACAGAACATTTTTTTGAGAACAATCCTTTGAATGCGCCGCCGCAATATTGACATACACCTTGCGAACGCCGAGTGCGCTTTTCTATTTCTTTACGCTCTTCTTCTTTGCGCTTTTCTTCCCGGCGCGCCATTTCTTGGCGTAATAACTCTTCTGTTTTTGCATAATTTTCGTCGATAGTCTTTATCTTCTGCTGTCTGTCCGCTTCAAATGTTTTTGCATTTGATAACGGCATAATATCTTTCCATTCAGAAACATTGCATTGTCCGCCATAATTATAACCAGTAGCAACCACTGTCATATTTTTTGTCAATCCGACCGTGTGATCTTCTCCTGCTGATATCGCAATAATATTTTTCCAGTCTGAAACATTACAAGCTGCATCCGGAGCCTTAAAGGACGAGCCCGGATAATAGCAAGTATGTTTTACATTCGCAACCACCGTTCCATTTGCCATGAGCCCAACCACATAGTCGTCACCATTCGAGACTTGGATTATATCGTAATCACCAATGTTGTCATCTCCCCGATACATCAAGTCTTTAGCACGGTATGACCTACCATAACCACCACAAATACAAGTAAGACAATCTCCAACATCACCGCTAAATCTGGAATAAACCATAGCGTCTCTTCCTATTGACACCGACTTCAAATCATTATATTTTAACGAAATACCATCGGTTGAGATAACTTCGCCATTTGATTTTATTCCGACTGTAGTAAACCACCCGGCATATATTGCAACAATATTTTTCCATTCAGATACATTGCATTGCTCTGCCTCATTGCTACCTACAGCAACGACTTCACCATTTGATTTCAGCCCAACAGTATGGCAAAGTCCGGCAGCTATTGCGATTATGTCTCTCCAACTTGAAACCTCGCATTCGCCTTCTGAGCCATCTCCGGTTGCGACTACAGTACCATCTGATTTTAGTCCAATGGTATGCGAATTTCCTGCCGCTATTGCAATTATGTTTCTCCACTCTGAAACATTGCACTGACCTTTATCATTGTCTCCAGCTGCGACAACCGTCCCGTCTGATTTTAGTCCAATGGTATGCGAACCTCCTGCCGCTATCGGAATTCTCATTTCTCTCACGGAATTTTTCAGAACCACTTTTGCGTGTTCTGCATCATGCTCTATTTTCGCTTTAGTGATTTCATCGTTAATTTTCTTTATTCTTGCACAAAGCTCCGGCGAACCGAATTTCATTATTTTCTGATAATTTTTGCTAACGCCAAAAGGCTCTTCCAGTTCAGCCAAGTCTGCTTCTTTTGAAAAACCATATTCCAGCAAAAGCTTGCCAAGATATGCCTCGGCACATTCAGGAGATATATCAAGTACACCGTCAAAAAACTCATTTGCTTTTTTTAATTCACCATCTTCCATCGCCATAAACGCACGCTTGAGAAGCGATTCAGCTGAAACGGCGTTTTCTACTTTTACCGAGCCTTTTACTGCTACAGTACCCGCCACCTCAACCATCATTTTCTTTGCTTCTTCGGGTGAATATTTTATCCCGCACGACTGACATACAAATACGCCGTCCTGTTTAATTATATCCGTGCTTCCACACATTTCACATTTAATCATTGCCATTTTTATTTCTCCTTTTTTTCAAAAATTTATATAAATGTTTTTTATTTTTCCATTTTTCTAATTCGCCAAACGCAGTCATAAAATTTTCAAGCAACTCATGTTCTTTATTTGATAATTCTTTATCTTCGTGTCCGAAAGGGTTTATATAATCCAAAATATTTTGAGTAGATGTCCGCCAAGGACTATCCACATTTTCGTCAATTTTAGATATATAATTCAAAGTATCTACTGGGATATACATTTCGCATTTTTCTAATGCAGAAAACAAAAACTTACTGCAGAAAAGATAAGTTTCATAGTTTTCTTCTCGCTTTTTTGTAAGCTTATATACGATATATCCAGTAATTAAGCCTGATATAACGCCGGTGCCTAAGCCTATTAACAAATTATATACGATTTCTTTGAACTCCATTTTCTATTCCTCACTTCAACACCTTACATTTATTATTTCTTTCCTTCACAAGCAAAACTACCTCATCGGCGATTTCGCTTATCTTCGCATCATCGGCGGCGGTGACGGCAGCGGTAAGCTCATCGAATTTCGCTGTGATTCCGGCTTCGGCGACGGAAAGCGCTTCACTGCTCATCGGGTCGGAATAGCGCACCGCTTCATAAACCTTTTTGCATTCTGCCTTTGCGGCATCGCTCTTTGCGCAGTTTACGAGATTTTCGGCATCTACCGTAAGAAGTCTGATAAAGCTTGTCTGTGCCTTTATTTTTTCATCGATTTTTGCCACAGTTTCAGCCGCGGCGCTTGCCTTTATTATAGCTATCGCATTGAAACCGAGCACTACCAGACATACGATAATGCCTATCCAATACGGCAGATTCGGAATCATCATGCAGAGCGCACCCGCGATGATGGTAAGTACAAGTCCCGTATAGCTTATTTTTATAAGTGAAAGCTTATAGAAAAATTTTTGCAGGCTATCGGCTTTAAATGCGGCATAAGCACATCCGAGCTGACCGATGAAGGCAAGTGTGATAAATATGTAACCCGTCCAGAATGCGGCATCGAATTTCACATAGCCTGCCGCTTCATTCGGAGTGACAAAGCAAATCACATTGAAAATCGCGAGCAGAATCGCCCAGCAGACAGCATAGATTTTAAAATTCTTTTTCATTTTATTGTACCTCTTTCTTTAAAGTATACTTTTAAGTAATTCCGCTTTTGTCGCGGCAAATTCTTCTTCGCTGATAAGCCCTGCTTCTTTCATCATGGCAAGCTTTTCTACCTTGGCTTTGAAAGTCGCCATATCATCCGCATGCTTTGGCACTTCTGCCTCCGTCGGATTCAGCGCGCCCGATACCGCACTGCCGACTACACCACCGACTGCGCCGCCGACGCCTGCCATAGTGCCAAGCCCCACACCGAGGTTTGTAAACTGACCGACCGCTTCGTTTTTTGCGGCTTCTGTCGCAACATCAAAACCGCGCTCCTGCTGATATGTATAGCCCTCCTGCTCGCGCTTTTTTGCCTGCGCCTGAGAATCTATGATGACTTTTTGCGCTTCTGTCTGCGCATAAATGAGATCCGTCTGCTGACGGAGCTTTGCCTCGGCTATATCCGCATACTGACGGAAATGAAGCTCCTTGAATTTTTCATATTGTCTGTCACCGTCGGGTCTGGCAATATTTGTGACGAAAAACCTCTCCAATGAAACTCCGTATCCGAGAAAATCGGGGATAAGCAGTTTGTGTATATTTTCCGAGAACATAGTGAGATTTTCATCTATTTCAAAGATATTTATCGCATTTGTTTTCATCACCTGTGCGATATAGGTTTTGACTCTCGTCATCAGAAATGCGCGGAAAAATCCGACCAGCTTCTGCTGGCTGAGGTCGCGCTCCGTGCCGACAAGCTTTACGAGCAGTTTTCTGCTGTCCTCGGCACGCAGACTCATTTCGCCCGAGGCACCTATCGAAATCGGGAATCCATATGTCGGCTCTATATATTGCACCTTGCTGTCGGTGCCCCACTTGATGCTCATCTGCTCTGTCTTATTTATGAAATATACTTCGCAGTGAAAGGGTGTTTTATCGCCTGTCGCTCTGTTCAGTACCTTGCCGATGAGCGGGATGTTCTGCGTTTCAAGCGTATATCTTCCGGGACCGAAAAGGTCGAGCGCCTGGCCGTTCATGAAGAAGATTGCTTCCTGACTCTCATGTACAATGAGTTGTGTCATACTGTTGAAATCCTCGCAGGGATGCTTCCAGATAAAAGTGCCGTTGTCGCCTTCATACTTGATGATTTCTGAAATATTAGCCATAAAAAACTCCTTCTGTATTTTCATGCAGATATATAACCATCTGACATAAAAATATAATTTTATCTATTTTTATATAATCTTAACACGCATCATGACAAAAGTCAACTATACCATTTGGCTACTTTATCTCCAATTTGGCTACTTTTAAGGAAACAAACTGTATTTTTCGTCCAAAATTTCGATATAGCAACAAGTCGGCTACCTCAAACTCGCCAAATTTTCAACGAAACATCAAAACGGCACAGCAGAAATCTGCTGTGCCGTTTTAATCTGTATTTACTGTATTCACTTTTTTCATTTTCGGTTTTGCCATTATAGTCTGATTCCGGATTTTTTCTCTGCCGAGGCAAGAAATTTTCTGACAGTTATCGACGGTATGGCATAGTTCATGGCGGTTTCTCCGTCTCTGCCGCCGGTAACCATGCCGATAAATTCCCCATCTGCACTTAGCACAGGTCCGCCGGAATATCCCGTTGTTACGGGGGCGGAAATCATCATCAGCTTTCTCCCGCCTATTTCCCTGCAGGTGTCGCTGACGATGCCGTCCACTATGCCCAGTCCCTCACCCTTGCCGTTACCTATGACGCAGATTTTATCGCCTGTTTTGACGGTGCTGTATGAAATCTTCATGGCAGGCAGTTCCTCTGCCTCGGCACAATGAAGAAGTGCGAGGTCCACCGTTTTATCGCTGTAGATAAGCTCTGCTCTGAAAAGAATTTCTCTCGGGCGCCTGCTCGCGATTATAACATCGCAATAATTTTTCATATTGCCGACGTCAGCCACTAATCCGCCTGTGATATGGGCATTTGTGAGTACATATCCGCGCGGCGAAATGATGATTCCTGTTCCGGAAGATTCGTTTTCGCCGGTTATGGTATTGATTTCGAGCACGCTTTCGACGGCGGTTTTATATATGTCAGCCGTGGTTTTCGCATGTGAGGCTTCCTTTGTAAAGGAAAAAACATTATCGCATGAAGTGCACATATACATGCCGTTTGTGACGGGAGAAACGCGCCTGCTTCCGCAGATGGGACAGAATAAACTCTCCATATCACGGTGCCTCCTTTATAGTCTTTGCGCTGAAATCGGCTTGCTCCCAACTCTTTCCCCAACCCGCGGGAATCTCATCCGCATAAACATAAAAGACAGTATCATGACACCCGAGAAAAGCGGCATCATCAACCACGATATTCTTCGGGATATATACCGTAACCAAGCCATCGCATTCCCAGAAAGCGATTTCTTTTATCATCTTCAGTCCCTCGGGAAGCCGTATCTCCTTTATATCTTTGCAGGCGCGGAAACATGAGCCGGAAATGATTTTAACACTATCTGGTATAGTTACATTTTCAAGGCTTGTGCAATATGCAAAAGTAGAATCCATTTCACGGAAACTGCCCGCAAGCTTTGCGCTTTTCAGCGAGAGACAATGCTGGAAAACATAGCCGTCAAAAACCTTTACCGTGTCGGGAAGCGAAATTTCCGTAAGAGATGCGCAATACGAAAAAGCTTCTATTCCTATTTTTTCAAGTCCATAAGGAAATGTCACGGAAGAAAGCGAAGTACAGTTTTTAAATGAGCACCCGCCTATCTCCTTGAGTGAACTCGGAAAACGAATACTTTCGAGTGTAAAATTATTCTGAAAAGCGTCAGATTCTATTCTGTATACCGTCAGTCCGTCTATTTTATCGGGAATATATACATTCGTTTCGCTGCCGTTATATTTTTCTATAATGCATCGACTGCCAACCACGCGCACGGTCATTTTTTCATAATCAAAAGTTTCGCCGTCATAATGCTTCTGCGACGGTTTTGATGTCGTCGCCGTCGTCTCGGTCGTGGTGGTTTTTGTAGTCGTGGTAGTCGTGGTGGTTGCAGTGGTTGCGGTAGTTTCAGACGGAGCGGTAGGCGTCGTTGTCGCCACAGTTACTGTAGGTGTCGTTGTTGCCACCGTTGCCGGAGTTCTTGTTGTTGCGGTAGTTGAGATTGTAGGTACAGTTGTTGCCGGCGTCCATACAGGTATCCATTTTGTCGTCGTTGTTTCTTTTGTTGTCCAACTTGTTGTGCTCGTTGTATTCGTCTCTGTTACTGTAGTTGTCGTAGCGGCTGTTTCGGTTGTGGTTGCCTCGGTAGTTGCCGTCGTCGCCGTCGTCTCGCTCGTCGAGGCTACGGTATTCTCCGACGAAGCCGTGTCCGAAGAAGATGTACTGCTCTCCCCTGTCGTATCGCTCACAGTGGTCTGCACCGTTGTCGTAGGCGTATCGGGTTGCCTTTTCGGGAGCAGATTGTTTATGAAAAAGAAAACGCCCGCGCACATGATAAATGAAAATGCCGCCACGGCAATCAGCTTTGCCGCAGAGGAATTGCCGCGCGGTCTGCCGCTGTATAATCTGTAGTTTACAGGTTCATCGCACTCGCGCATGATGATATCGTCTATATCTACGGAAATGACATGCAGTCCCATCGCGGAAAAATCGGGACATTTCTGCAGTTTTTCGCAGATTATATCCTGCAATACGCGGATGTGCTTTCTCGTATATTGGCGATAGATATCAAAACTCTCGGAATAATCCATGAGTGCCTCTTCGCCGAGCTTCCTTACTATCGGCACAGTCTCGCTGCGCACCTTTTCCGCAAGCCTGCGCTTCCTGCCGCCGAATCTTTGCGCAAAAGCGGCTTCATCCTTTACCTTAAGCAGATAAGTACCGCTCATTCCGGCAAAAAATGTGCTTTTTGACGAAGCCTCATTTTCAAAAGCCCATATGCGCACATTTCCGAAACCGAAAGCAAAATCGAAAGAGGGGTCAATGTTGTTTTTTCTCATTTTTGCTCTTCCCTCTCACTGCGAAAAATCAAATCCTCTATCCTATCGAGTGTTTCGTTTGCTATATCGTCGCGCGAGATGGCAAAAATGAGCCGCTTTTTCTTTTCGGCAAACTCTGTGAGATTTATCTTTATCGAAGTGGATGAACCGACGATGGTTTTCCGTATTTTCGTGATATCGGTAGGCGAAAGCGGATATGCATCGCAGAGCAGCTTTTCTATATCAGAGGGAATGTTTCTTTTTCCGTTTTCTATAGCCGACAGATAAGAGGGGGAAAGATTCAGCTTTTTTGCCATTGCTCTTGAGCTGTCACCGCTGTTTATTCTGATTATACGCAAAATTTTTCCGAATTCCGTAAGCATTTATTTTCTGTCCTTTCGATGCATTGCTACATTATTATACAAATTATATAGCATTTTTTCAATTATGTCAATCGCCTTTGCAAAAAAGCTGTGAATTTGCTCCACAATGTTGTGAACAGATAATTCAAAATGCCGTTTTCTATTGAAATCGATAGCGTATGAATGTAAAATATACTCAGGAATTGTCAATTATACCATATTTTACGGCAATTGACTCTCTTATAAATACTGTATATGGAGGATGAAATGATGAAAAAACATTGGAAATTGCTATTGCTTTGTGTTGCGATAGCTACAATTATGTGTGCGCTTTGCTTCTCGCTGAACGCGGTAAATTACAGCGGAATATGTGGCGGCGAGGGCGACGGAAGCAATATAACATGGTCATTTGATACAGATACGGGCTTGCTTAAATTTGAGGGCACGGGAAAAATGGCAAACTACGGTCCGGACGGTGCTTTCCCGAGCCCGTGGTATGATAAATACGAAAGCCAAATCCGCTCCGTAGAGATAGGCGAGGGGATAACATCTATAGGCTCCTGCGCCTTTTACAAATGTATATATCTTTCAAGTGCTGTCATACCTGAGGGCGTGACTACAATAGGCGACAGTGCGTTTTCCGCTTGCCGGAGTCTTAAAGAGATATACATTCCGAGCACAGTGGAAAAGATAGGCACACGCACATTTTCATGGTTTGTCGGGCTTGAAAAGATAACCGTCAGCGAAAACAATCCCGTTTTCCACAGCGACGGCAACTGCATCATAGAAACGGCGACAAAAACTCTGCTCACGGGATGCAACACGAGTGTTATTCCGACAGACGGAAGCGTTACCGCAATAGGCGACAACGCTTTTTCGGGTTGCAACGGTCTCTCGAGCATCGTAATACCGGATTGCATAACAAGCATCGGCGAATGCCCGTTTGTTTTCTGCAACAGCAATCTTACCGTTATATTCCCGACAGGCAGTGCCAGTTACATCCATGATGTGAAGTACAATCGCAACAACAACTGCTTCATAGATACCACAACAAAAAAGCTCATAGCCATCTGCGAAAACAGCGTCATCCCGACAAACGGCAGTGTAACATCTATAGGCGAGCGTGCACTCTCGTATGTTCCCGAGCTTCCGAGTATAAATATACCGAGCGCCGTAACGCAAATCGATGCGGGTGCTTTCTCTGGCAGCAGTTTTGTAAAGGTTTTCTTCCTTTCCTCTGATGTAATAATAGACGACGGCGCCGATATACCTGCCTCCACCGTCATCTACGGAGATGCGGGTTCAACTGCCGAGAGCTATGCGCAGGCACACGGAAATACCTTTGCAAAAGTACTCTACAGCGGAAGTGCCAACACAATTGAGTGGAGAATCTATGACGACAGAGTTATGCTTCTCAGCGGTATAGGAAGCACAGGCAACTACAATAACAGTAAAAGACCGTGGGCTGAATATGAAGACAGCTTCTCCGATGTTGTGGTCGGCGAGGGCATAACAAAGCTCGGCGACAGAACATTCTATGCCTACAAAAAAGTACTCAAGAGCATTACTCTTCCGAATACGCTTGAATATATCGGAGCAAGCGTTTTCTCTGATTGCACCGCTCTCACGGAAATAAAACTGCCGAACAATTCGCTTAGGTCATTAGGCAACAGTGCCTTTGGCGGATGCACGGGAATAAAGCATTTTCATATTCCCGAAACAGTATGGAGTATGCATAATTCTTTTTCGGGATGTAAGGGGATAGAGTCTATCACCGTAGACTGGATGAGCACATATTACCGCGCAGAGGACGGCATTCTTTATAATCTTGACAAAAGCGAGATATTATTTGTATATTCTCTCGACGGTACAACTCTGACTATACCGAAAACAGCAAGAAATATTCAGTCATCCGCTCTGGACCTCTGCACAGAGCTTGAAAGATTTGAATGCGAAGAAGGAAGCACATACTACACTGCGGAAGACGGCGTTCTCTACGCCAACACCAGCCAAGGAAAAATGCTTGCTATGGCTCCGAAGAAGCTTGCCGGAAAGCTCGTCGTTCCCGACGATGTTGCGGTCGTGGGACAAAATGCATTCAACAGTTGTACTCTGCTGACAGAGGTTCAGCTCCCCGCAGCCCTTACAAAAATAGACGGTGCGACATTCAGATTCTGCTCATCGCTTGCAAAGATAAATATTCCGGAAAGCGTGACATACATAGGTCAGCGCTCTTTTGAGGGATGCTCCAGTCTGCCGGAAGTTTTAACCATCCCGAAATCCGTTAAATATATCGGTGAATATGCTTTCAATGGTTGTACGAGCCTGAAATTCATATATATTGAGCCGGACTCTGTTGAAATAGCTTCTGCCAAAATTGTATTTCCCTATAATGCGATACTCATCTGCCCGAAAAACAGAGTAAACAAGGACGGCGAAACAGTCAGCAGCACCGCGGTAGAGCATGCCATTCAGTACGGACGCAAATATATCGTTTGCGATTATCTCAATAATTCGGCTACTCTCGGCAAGGATTTCTCATATAACATCTATGCGCTCTTCTCCGATAATATAAAGGATGTAGTTAAGGTTCGCTTTACCATGGGCGGCTTTACGGAGGAAGTTTCTCCCGCTCTTGCAAATGCAAGCGAAAACAAATATAAGTTTGTTTTCCGCGGTATAGCACCCCAGCAGCTCGGCGATTTCATAAATGTTGAGCTTGTCTGCGACGGCAATGTGATAAAATCAATTAAAAATGTCAGCCTGAAAAAATATTTTGAAAAGCTTCTCGAATGCGATGCAAATGCACTCCAATACAGCGAGAAAAAATACTCCCTGCTCAAGCCGCTGATATATGATGTATTCGACTACTGTACAGCCGCTCAGAAGTTCACAGGCTACAAAACAGATACCCTGATAAATGCAGGCTATGAGGGCATGGGAACAACATATTCCGCCGTCACAACAACCGACAACAAAACAACCGGAACAAAGCTTGAAAGCGCTCATTTCAAAGGCAAAACAATATACTTTGATTCCACAAACAAGATAGTATTTTACTTTATTACCACCGATGTGGAAAATACGGTTCTCACTATCGGCGATAAGACTTATACAAGCGCAGATTTCAAGAAAGGTACAGCCGCAAACGAATACAAGATATACAGCGATGATGTCTACGCTACCGAGTTTGATAAGGTATTTACCTGCACAATATCCTGTAACGGTGTCGTAGGCGAAAGCGCATCATACAGCATAAAATCATATGCTTACTCAAAACAGGATAAAAACGATAAAACAGGCGAGCTTGCCCGTTGCACTTATAAATACGGCGTTTCCGCTTTCAACTTTGCAAATGCAGATAAGACAGGCGGTTTCGAGGGTGAACTCGACTAAAATCACGGGAGGAAAAACATGAAAGAAATTTTTGAATCAGCTGTGATAGAGCTGATAATCCTGCAGGATGATGATATAATCTGCAATTCGCCTCCAGTCATAGAGCTTCCCGATCTCCCTGCCTGATGAGCCACCCGCGGAAATATCCCACAAAATAAAATCGTCAATCGAGTAAATCTCTTTTGAATAAAAAGGAAGCGCACCGTCCCCCCTTGGTGCGCTTCCTTTTTGTATATAACGAAAAAGCCCTCCGAAGAGGGCTTTTATTGTTGTTTTGTGGCTATTGCTCTATCATATCATTTCCTTATCCAAGTTCCAGACGAAGGTCTTATCGAAGAGAAAAAACTACCTATTTCATTTCTATTGCTACAATCTGTAATCCGCTCCCAATTGCGGCTGTTCTTATATGCTGAGTTTGCGCTGGCACTGTCCATCGTAGCCGATATGTAATAGCTTTCCCCTCTATATGCAGAATGGTATGCTGCATCATAAGATAGAGCTGTATATACATATGCACTACTATTCTTCTCACTCCACACATATCTGATTTTCCAATTAGTTATTTCATCGGAATTCCAGACTATTGTCGCATCTCCAAAAGCTGCTACTCCGATGTATTTTAATAAATCAGGGTTTATGACTATAGTTGAGCTATCAGAAAATCCATAGAAGCACTTTTCTCCTATGCTTTCACATACAGAAGGAATCTCTATTGATGTTATTTTTAAATCATAGTAAAATACTTCTTCACCAAATGATGTTACGCCATTGCAGCCTGAAACTTTTTCAAGCATCGGACACTTATAAAAAGCTTTATTTTTTATAGTCTTAACACTATCAGGTATCACAACTTCCACTAAATTCTGTAATTCGCTAAAAGCATTTTCTTCTATTGTTGATACCTGTTTATTGTTATAAGTTGACGGAATCGTAATCTTCGATGCTATAGCAGCCTCACTACCTGCCGAAACGCTGTATGTATTATCAGCTAAAAGTGTAAATTTCAGAACGCCATTAGTAGCATCCCCTGCATTGTTATTAAGCTTTCCGAGATTCTGTGTTGTACCGTCTGTGTAAGTAACTATCAACTCTCCTGATTCGTTGAATCCAATGCTTGCGATTCCTCGTCCGGCTTCGCCTTTGTCGCCCTTATCACCTTTGTCACCTTTATCTCCGGTATCACCTTTGTCACCTTTGTCTCCGGTGTCACCCTTGTCACCTTTTTCTCCGGTGTCACCCTTGTCACCTTTTTCTCCGGTGTCACCTTTGTCACCCTTTTCTCCAGTGTCACCTTTGTCACCCTTTTCTCCGGCGGCTTTTACTCCTGTGTCTGTCGTGCCTATCCACCAATTGCCGTTTGCTCCAATGTAAGGTGTGTCTCCGGCTTCACCCTTGTCGCCCTTATCACCTTTGTCGCCTTTCTCTCCCGTGTCGCCTTTGGCTCCGGTGTCACCCTTTTCTCCGGTGTCACCTTTGTCGCCTTTATCTCCGGTTTCGCCCTTAGCTCCGGCGGCTTTTACGCCGGTATCTGTTGTTCCTATCCACCAATTGCCGTTTGCTCCGATATAAGGTGTATCTCCGGCTTCGCCTTTGTCGCCTTTCTCTCCCGTGTCGCCTTTTTCACCTTTTTCTCCAGTGTCACCTTTGGTTCCAGTGTCTCCCTTGTCGCCTTTTTCTCCGGTGTCACCCTTGTCACCTTTAGCTCCGGTGTCACCTTTGTCGCCTTTAGCTCCGGTGTCACCTTTGTCACCCTTGTCACCTTTTTCTCCGGCTTCACCTTTATCTCCAGCGGCTTTTACTCCTGTATCTGTTGTTCCTATCCACCAGTTGCCGTTTGCTCCGATATAAGGCGTGTCTCCTGCATCACCTTTATCGCCTTTTTCGCCTTTGTCGCCTTTTTCGCCCTTGGCTCCGGTGTCACCTTTGTCACCTTTTTCTCCGGTTTCACCCTTAGCTCCGGCGGCTTTCACTCCTGTGTCTGTTGTTCCTATCCACCAGTTACCGTTTGCTCCGATATAAGGTGTATCTCCGGCTTCGCCTTTTTCTCCAGTATCACCCTTATCGCCCTTGGATCCTGTTTCACCTTTATCTCCGGCGGCTTTTACGCCGGTATCTGTCGTTCCTATCCACCAGTTACCGTTTGCTCCGATATAAGGTGTGTCTCCGGCTTCGCCTTTAGCTCCGGTGTCACCCTTATCTCCTTTTTCTCCTACAAGAGTAAGAAGCCACTCGGGTTCTGTTCCTGCATATCCATTTGCACAAGCAATTTCATATGCAGATTTGCCATTACTGCCGTTTTTACCCACAAGCGACGCAAGCCACTCCTGCTGGGTACCACGATATCCGTTGTCGCAGGCAATTTCATAAGCCGACTTACCATTTTTACCATCTTTTCCGACAAGTGAAGCAAGCCATTGCGCGAGCGTGCCGCTATATCCGTTTTTAACGGCAAGTTCATATGCCGACTTTCCGTTTGTGCCATCCTTACCGTCTTTTCCATCGGCACCATCAACGCCGTCAATACCGTTGATACCGTTTTTGCCGGAAAGTGATGAAAGCCATTGCGCAAGCGTACCGCTGTATCCGTTCATAACAGCAAGTTCATATGCAGATTTACCGTTTGTGCCATCCTTGCCGTCTTTTCCGTCAGTGCCGTTCTTTCCTACGAGCGAAGACAGCCATTCGGATTCCGAACCGGAATATCCGTTTTTGACAGCAAGTTCATATGCCGACTTGCCGTTTGCGCCATCCACTCCGTTAGCTCCCGTCTCGCCGGCTAAAGAAGCAAGCCACTGCTCGACTGTTCCGTTGTAACCTGATTCGACAGCCAGATCATAAGCCGATTTTCCTTCGCCTTTTTTCATTGCCGTATTTCTTCCCAAAAAGAATGCCGCAATCACAAGCACAATGAGTAAAACTATCTCTGCTATTATGATTGCTATATTTCTCTTTTTTGCCATAATCAAGTGCCTCCGTAAAATATAATATGATATAAATATTATAAACTTTACATTTGGCTTTTTCAATAATTTAGGACGCATTGTCAAGTCAGTGCACAAACTGTGAAAATATTTCACAGTAAAAAGAAGTCCCCCTCGGGGACTTCTTTTGCGTTTACTTCTCGTCGCTCTGCTCTGTTTCACGATAAAGCACCGCGACTACCACGACAACCCCGTCGGTAGCCTGAACCGCCTGCATCTGTTTTATCTCCCATCCCTGACTTAGCAGTGTCTCAAATTCGCGGCACTGCTTTTTGTCATAGATATTTGCGCTTGCAAGTTTATACATAATATTCCTCCTTTATTCTTCATACCATTGTGCCTGCTTCTGCCACATATCGGCATATACGCCGCCTGCGGCAAGCAGTTCTCTGTGATTTCCTATTTCGGATATTTTGCCGTTTTTCATAACGATAATCCTGTCCGCCATGCGGCATATGCCTATTCTGTGCGATATGACAAAAGCCGTCTTTTCCTTTGCCATATTTATGAAATCGGAAAGTATATCATATTCTATCATCGGGTCGAGTGCGCTCGTCGGCTCATCGAGGATAAGTATATCCGCATCGCGGAAAATGCCTCTTGCCAGCGCCACCTTCTGCCATTGTCCGCCCGAAAGCTCCTTGCCGCCGAATTCCACGCCGAGCTCCGTATCAAGCCCGCCGATGTCCTCTGCCAGCTTATCTATACCGACGGATTTTGCGGCAGATTCAATTCGCGCCCTGTCGCCGAGTTCACCGAATCGGCTGAAAGCTATATTCTCGCCGAAAGTAAGGCTGTATCTGCCGAATTTCTGCGCCACAAGCGAGAAATTCTCATAGTAGCTTCCGTCGAAATCGCAGATGTTTTTGCCATCCATATCCACTTCACCGCCCGTAGGTGCATAAAGCCCCATCAGCAGTTTTGTCAGCGTAGTCTTGCCGCTTCCGTTTTCGCCGACGACGGCAATCTTTTCGCCCTTGTATACGGTGAAATTCACCCCGTCGAGTGCGTTTCTGCCTGCACCCGGATATCTGAATACCAGATTTTTTGCCGAGAGCGATTCTTTGAAGCCATCGCATTTTTCGCTCGCTTTTTTATCGGTTTTGAAATCAAAAAAGTCGTAGTAGTCGTTTGCATAGTTGCATTGGCTCTTTATCGAAGCGAAGCTTGAAAGCAGGCTCTCGGAAACGCCCTGCATGGAGGTAAATGCGCTGAGACACGCGCTGAAAGCGCCTATGGTTATAAGCGAGGAGCGCAGCAGATAAACGCAGAAAGCAATCGATGCCGCATATGAAAATATCTTGAAAAAATCGCAGAGGAATGTGCGGAAGCGCGATTTCAGAGAGAAGCGTTTGTTTTCCTCAAAAACCTCATTCTGCACGGTGAAATATTTATCCGTGAGATATTTTGACGAGCCCATCACGCGCATTTCCTTTATGGTGTCCTTGCCCGTCAGCACGCCCCAGAGATATGTGCCGAGGCGGCTTTTCTCCGTATTCTTTCTGTAGAGCTCATATCCTTTCTGCCCGTAAATAAGTCTGATGATAAAGGACGGGATTATGGAGAGGAGCGCCAGAAGAACAAGAAGCGGATGATATTTGCAAAGCACGAGTGCCGTTCCTATTATCCTGAAAGCATTCGGTATTATATCAAAAACTCCGCGGAAAACATTGCCCATTCTGTCCTGATATACGGCATCCTTTGCCCGCCAGAACATATTCGATATCTCCGGCACCTCCGAAGCCTCAAGCGAGAGCGAAACGGTAAAAGCCGAGAGCCTGTGGTGAAAGACCTCAAATTTCGGAACAGCGTCTATCTGATTTATCCTGTACGAAATCTTTTCGAGAATTAGATTTACAAGATAGCATCCGACTATGACGGCACAGATGAGAAGCAGATTTTCCAGCTCACCGCTTCCCTCCTCACCTGCGGTATCTATCAGCCTTGCCGTAAACAACACGAGCGCAACAGATATTCCCGCAGATATAAGCTGAAAAATGAACGTCACCGTAGTTATCAAAGGCATCGCGCTGAATGTATCGCGAATCGAAAGCCATATTGTTTTTGCCATGCTTCTTTTCGATTTTTCCATAGCTTATGCCTCCTTTTCCGTATACCATGAGCTTTGCTTTTCCCACATCTCGTGATAAAGTCCGCCCTTTTTGAGAAGCTCTTCATGCGTTCCCTCTTCGGCTACAGTGCCGCCCGAAAGAACGAATATCTTATCCGCCATTTTTGCCGATGCGAGCCTGTGCGAAATCATTATCGCGCCTCGCTTTGAGAGCACATCGGCAAAGCGCTCATACATTTTGCTCTCGGCTATGGGGTCGAGTGCCGCCGTCGGCTCATCCATTATCACAAAGCGTGCATCCGAGATATACGAGCGCGCCATGGCTATTCTCTGCCACTGTCCGCCCGAAACATCTATGCCGTCGCTGTATATCTTGCCGAGATTCAGGTCGAGCCCTTTATCGTTCATTTTCGGAAGATCGCCTATGCCTGCATCATCGAGCGCCGCCTTGATCTTCACATCGTCATGCAACTTACTTATATCGCCGAGAGCGACATTTTCGCGGAGCGAAAGCTGATAGCTCTGATAATCCTGAAAGATAACGGAAAATACCTTTCTCCGTTCCTCATCGGAGAGTTCGCGGATATCGACTCCGTCTATGTAGATATGCCCCGCCGTTGGCTCATAGAGCCCGAGGAGCAGTTTTATCATCGTGGATTTTCCCGCACCGTTCTCTCCGACAAAAGCAACGCGCTCTCCCTTGTCTATTTTCATATTCACATCGCGCAAAACATCTGCCGTGCCCGTCGGATAGCGGAAATCTACATGTTCGAAGCGGATTTCATCGCCCCTTATATCATGTGCCGCACCCGACTGAAGCCTGCGCTCCGGCAATGCAAGAAAATCCTGATAGTAGCCTATCCCATATGAAAGCCGCAGATAGTTCGCCACCTGTGAAACCAGCCCGCGCACAAGCCCGTAGAATGAAGTGAGCGATGTCACGAGCGAAACGAAAACGCCGAGCGTGATACTTCCCTTTACAAGCATGACAGAGAGGAAAGCCAGCGTAGCCGCCGTGAAGATAATGATAAATACAGAGGAACCCGAGGAAAGAAACAGCACCTTTTTCAGCGTCTTTTCCATATCGCGGTTTATCCTCATCGTCAGCTCGTCGGATTTTGCTATGAGCTCCTTTTTCGCATCAAAAAGCTTTATTTCCTGCAATGCATTCTTGTCCACGAAAAGCTTCTGCAGATAGAATCTCTTTCTTATATCGGTCGTCATATTCCAGCGGAGCTTCATTTCCTTATTTGCCGCCGTGCTCTCGAGGATAAACATCGGTATCATCGTGATAACGGCGACTGCTCCGAGCAGATAGGAGGCACGCGAGAACATCGCAAGTATGCCGACCGTGCCGATGACGGAATATATCACGGAAATCATCACTCCGAAAACCGAGAGAACAGCCGACTGCGGATTTTCCGATATTTTCTGGAGCATATCCTGATTATCCTTATTTTCAAAGCATTCGTACTTTATATTTCGGAATTTCGTGAGCGTCACGGGTATCTGCTTTTTATTGAGCTCAGATGAAATCATAGTCATCATGAAGCCCGAGAGGAGCGAAAAAAGATTCCCGAGTATTATGGAGAGCACGAGCAGTACGCCGAATATTACGATACCCGTATATTCTCCCGCGCTCCCCGCCAGACTGTCTATCAGGCGCTCCATAAAATATATGCGCACAGTCGACAGCCCCGCGGAAAGTATCATTATCAGCAGATATAAGCTTCCCCACAGGGCGGCATATCTGAAAATGACTTTCAGCGAATAAATTCCCTTTTTTATTGCATTCATTTTTCAAAAAAGTCCTTTCATTTTTGTTAAAGCGCCGTATTTGCCTGTCGCCTCGGCGGTCTTTTCGTTAACATAGTAACAAAAGCGGCGAAAGGTTAGCAAAAAAATAAAAAAATCGCCATTTTCATGACGATTTTTTATTTTTTCGTTTTATTTCAGGATAATGTATGCTGTAGGGACGAAATCCGAGTGCGCAAAGGTCAGCAGACCGCGCGAATGCATGGAGCCCAGAACATTGCCGAAGATATTTCCGCCCATATATATGCTTGCAACCGACGGTATCTTCTCCTTCAGCGATTTCGGCGTATGACTGCCGAGCAGCCACAGGCACTTATCGAATATGCGGTCAAAAGAAGCCTTCATTTCGTCCGTCAGCGGCGAAGTTATCTTTTCGAGCCGCGCCCACTGCTCCTCGGTATATGCGGGCATCGACGGCAGATATGCGACGGCGCGCTCTCTCACAAACGGACTTATGTTTTCAAGCACTATTTTTTCTATATCTCCGAGCTTTCTCTTTCCGTCGCGGGCAATATCAATAAGCAGATTCACGCCCGCTTCGTTTTTATATATCCAGTTGTGCGGCGGAAATTTGCTCTCTTCCGATATCACATCGATAAATTGCAGCAGGCTCCCGTCGAGAGCATACATAGCGCAGAGTGCCGCCTCAAACTCGGGATTGTAATCCTCTACGCCGAAAACGATATCTTTTTCATATTTTGTCTCGCGGAAATCTTCGGCAAGCTTTTTAAGCGAAATAAGCGCGATATGCCAGAGAAAAGCGCCGTCATCCATATCGGAGCCGATGAAGCCGATACTTCTTATCTCCTTTTCATGCGCGGATGCAAAAGAAGCTATCATATCGCCCATCTTTTCGTATTCATCGCCGATGAGATTTTTCAGGTCTCTTTCGAAAAGTGATGTCAGAACGATTATATTTGTCGAATATTTGTCCCGCGAGGGGCGGACAAGCATACCCGAATCGATAAGCGGTGTGATCTCATCCTCGATATAAGGCACGGCGCAACCTATCTGGAGACTTATATCCTGCAGGGTGCAGGCATCGTTATAGCAAGCCATGAGTATATTCTGAACGATTTTCTTTTTGCAAATATTATA
Organism: uncultured Ruminococcus sp.; assembly: GCA_905202255.1. Classification (GTDB taxonomy): domain Bacteria; phylum Bacillota; class Clostridia; order Oscillospirales; family CAG-272; genus Apopatosoma. Next base: position 19,485 of record CAJKRH010000007.1, on the reverse strand, counting down.
ATAAATGTTGTTGCCGCTTCCGAAATACAAAACGGCGATATTCTGCGGCTCGTAGCTTCTCTCTCCGAGAATGCGTTCCATCTGCATACCCTCCTTTATCTTTTTTCTTGCCTTGAAAAGCATGAATTTCACATTTCCCTCGGATGTGTGAAATTCCTTAGCCAGCTCATCACACGACTTCCCGTATTTATAGAAGCCTATGAGCAGATTTCTGTAGGTCGCGGAGCAGAGCGAGAGCTCCTTGCGCAGCTTCCCGACGGCGGGATTTTCCTCCTCTTCCGGCTCGTCGGCTATCTCCGTCTCCGTCTCGTCGAGTGAAACCGTTGCCGCACTCCTGCTCTTCTTTCTTGCCCACAGGCGGCATTGATTCTGCGCCACCCTCCAGATAAAACCGTAGAGTGCATCATCGTTTCGCAGGTTTTTATATGAGGAGAGAATCGCGAGCATGATATCCTGTGCCAGATCCTCGGCTTCTGATTCGTTTCCCGTATGCCGCAGTGCATAGAAAAAGATTTTGTCGCTGTTCTCCGTCAGCACGGAATTTATTTTATCCTCGCTTATCAAGATATCACCTCATTTCCCGCAAAGTCGTTTGTTTTTTAGATTATATCAGATTTTGTTTTTATTGTCAATGGCGCTGTCCGCTTGCAGTTTCTTTCCCATTTCGAGTCTCACCTCGTGCCGCTCCGGGTCGGAATTTGAATATGCATAAAGGTCAAAGCCGATTATCTTGAAGCCGTTCTTTTTATAAAACGCAATTGCCTTTTCATTGCAGGACTGCGTTTCGAGAACAATCATGCGCGCGCCGAGAAGCTCCGCTTCTTTTGTGATAGTTTCCATCAGACGCGTGCCGATTCCTCTGCCGCGCCCGTCGCTTTCAAATATGCAGATATTGCTTATGCGAAAGCGATTATTCCAGGTTTCGGGAGAGCCCTCGATATATCCGAGCATTTTCTCTCCCTCAAATGCGCCGAATGCAACGGGCTTTTCCAGCCACTCGCCAAAAAACATATCGTCAAAAGATTTTTCCATAGGCGCATCAAAAGTTTCGTATTTCAGCCGGAAGCCGTCGCCCGTGGCGACTATATCGTAATAGCCTTTTGTCTCGTATCGGAAGGTAAATTTCTTCCCATCATATGCCGATTTGTCAAGCTGCCTGATTTCCATATTTTCACCTCTTGCGGACTCTGCACTGTTTCTTCCGTCGATTTTTTATATTATAGCATATACCTGATTTGCGCGTCAAGCACTACCGACAGAATTGCGCAAAAAAGCCGCAAAGTCCCGCACAAATGTGCGGGACTATAATTATATTTTTGATTTTTGCGTTTGCGCGAGCAGACAGCTTATTTTCCCTGCTTTGCAATCTCATCGAGCAGAATCTTCTCCGCATAGCCGCATGCGCGCTCTACAGAGCCTGCTTCAAAGGGATTTGACAGATTTGCATAGCGCAGTGTCTCAAGATAGCTGCGACTGCCGCCTGTCTTGCAGAGATTGAGATAATCCTGCCATGCGGCGGACTTATTCTCGGCGTATTTCTTCTTAAATTCCATCGCGCCCATAGTCGTGAGCGTATAGTTGATGTAATAGAACGGATAAAGATAGATATGCAGCTTGTGATACCAGAAGCCTCCGCGCTCCATAAAGGGATCATTTTCATAGCGGCGCCACGGCATATACTTCTCCTCAAGCAGATGCCACTGATATGTCCGCTCCTTTGGCGTCAGCTCGGGATGAGCATAGCATATATGCTGAAATTCATCAACCGCCACGCCGAAGGGCACAAAGGTCAGCGCCTCCTGAAGATGCGCGAAGCGGAATTTGTCTGCCTGCTCACCGAAGAACCACTCGGCATAAGGATAAGCAAACTGCTCCATGGACATGGAGTGGATTTCCGCGATGTCGGTCGATTCGCTGTAATAATCTGAGATAGGCTGACTGCGCATAGCCATATAGCCCGCAAAGGCATGACCGAGCTCGTGTGTCAGCACCTGCATATCAAAGATGGTATGATTGAAGCAGGAGAATACAAAGGGTGCCTTCAGGCTTGGCAGGCTCGTCATATAGCCCGTTGATGCCTTTCCGGGCTTATTCTGCAGATCCATCAGCTCATGGTCTATCATGAAGTCGATAAACTCGCCTGTCTCGGGGCTGATATCGTGATACATCTTCTGCGCGGTTTTTACCATGAAAGCATCGTCGCCCGCAGGCTCGGCATTGCCGTCGGGGAATATCATCTTTTCGTCGTAGCACATTACATGGTCAATGCCGAGGCGTTTTGCCTGCGCGTCATAGAGCTTACTGCACAGCGGCACAAGAAATTTGCGCACCTGCTCACGGAAAGAGGCAACTTCCTTTTCGCCGTAGTCCGTGCGTCCCTGCTCGAGATAGCCGACGGGAATGTAATTCTCGTAGCCGAGGTTTCTGCCCATCTCATTGCGTATGCTGATAAGCTCGCTCCAGATTTCCTCCAGACGCGGCTCGTTGCTCTCGTAAAACTTTGAATATGCCTTGACGGCGGCGGCACGCACCGCACGGTCGGCATGCTCAAAATATTTCTGCAAGCCGTAGAGATTAAGCGTCTTGCCGTCGAAATTTATCTCGGCGGTAGCCATAATCTTCTGATACTCGTTTTTCAGGCGGCTCTCCTGCTGACGCAGAGGAATATTTGCCTCGCAGTAGAGCTTCTTCTGCATATCTGAGGATACAAAATACTCCTTGCCGAATTCTCTCTCGATATCCGCGCGGAATCTGCCCGATGCGATAGCTTCGCTGAGCGCGACTTCGGCACCGCCGAGCGTGGGAAGCGTATCCTGAAGATAGCTTATCTCCGCCTCGTAAAATTCATCGCGCGTATCGAGCGTATGGCGGATGTGCGCGACGGAATACTGCGTAAACAGCTCGCAGTTCACGCGGTCAATCTCAAAAAGAAGCTCACGCAGCGCATCGTAGCTCTCCGCGCGCTCGACGGCATCCTTCCATGCTGCAAGCTGAGCGCGGTGCGCCTCAAGGTCGGGGCGCTTATACTCCAGCGTTGAAAACTTGAAATTTTTCATGGTATTAAGTTCTCCTTACTCTATATTTTATTATCAATTCTGATTATACTGCAAATCCGGTCGGCTTTCAATTCTTTTTTGCATTTTTTGCCGCACAATGCAGTGCTGCCGCAAATTTACAAATATCGATTCAGCACCCCGAGGACTTTTGCATATTCATCCTCAAGTCCGGTGAAAAGCGGGGCTGCTTTATCAAGCTCGCCACGACGCAAAAATTCGGTCATTGTCGATGCCTTCTCATACAGCCGCTCAAATCCGAGATTGGCGCATATGCCCTTCAGCGTATGAACGGCACGGAAAGCTTCTTCCGTATTCCCTGCGGCAAGCGCCGCCTGCAAATCGGAAAAGCTGCTGTCCTGTGCGAAAAGGCAGAGGAAATGCTTCAGCATTTCCTCATTCCCGCCGAACCGCGCAAGTACTTTTTCGGCATCTGAGCCGGCAATATCGTATATCTCTCTCAATTCACCCATCGTTCTTCCCTCCTTTCGTTATTTGCTTTGTCACTGTCTCAATCAGCTGGTCGATGTTCAGCGGTTTCGGCAGGACACCCGTCATGCCGGCATCGGTATATTCGCGAATGTCCTCTTCAAACAGATTTGCCGTCATGGCAATGACAGGCACGGTCTTGGCATCCGATCTGTCGAGCGCACGGATCCGACGCGTTTCTTCAAGTCCGTCCATCTTCGGCATCATCACATCCGTGAGAATTACATTGATTTCACCGACCGCAGAGGCGGCAAATTTTTCTACTGCCTGTCTGCCGTCATATGCCTTTATGATCTTTCCACCCGCCTCTGTCACCATAAACTCGGCAATCTCCATATTCAGCTCATTGTCCTCGACAATCAACAGGGTAAGCCCTGCGAGAGAAGCGGGAGCGTCTGCCTGCGGTTCTGCCTTATCCGGAGCATCGGCATACAGATAAGGAATTTTGATTTCAAATCGCGTTCCGCGTCCCTGTTCACTATCCACTTCTATGGTTCCGTTCAGTCTGTTTACCAGCTTTTGCACAATGGAAAGTCCAAGCCCCACGCCGCCAAAGCGACTGACACTGTCCGCATTCTCCTGCGCAAACGGCTCAAACATGCTTTTCTGAAACTCCTTGCTCATTCCGATACCGTTATCTTCGCAGACGAAATGCACCTCGGCATAGCCGTCACGGTTCTGCGCCGGATTCTGGGAGACCGAGAACCGCACGGTTCCGCCCTTCTTGCTATATCTAATGGCATTGGTAATAATATTTATCATGATCTGGCGCAGATAAAGTGATTCGCCGACCAACGGCTTATCCTCACTGGAAAGCTGCGGCGGTTCAAGTGTCACACTGTCGTATCCCTTTGCCTGCTCTGCGGCTATCAGATACAGCTTCCGAACCTCCTCTGAAAGACGGAACACCTCTGTCGTCGGTATATCGTCGCTGTTCCTTCCGCCTGCCCTGTTCAGCGTCAGAATGTCATTGACCAGCTCAAGCAGATATTCTGCCGCAGTCTGTCCCTTTGAGCGACAGCTTGCCAGAAGCTCTGTATCAGTCGGATTTCGGTTTGCAATCTCCAGCATTCCGAGTATAACATTGATAGGTGTGCGTATATCATGGCTCATTCTGCGCAGAAAATCCGTTTTGCTCTGATTTGCCCTCTGTTCGTTTCGTACAGCCGTTTCCAGCTTTGCCTGATATTCCAGCTCTGCTTTCTTTTGCGCGTTTACGCTGCTTCGGGCGAGGATTACGGTATCCACTCTTCCTTCTTTGTCTTTTCCGTGTACAATCAGCTTGTCGTTGAGCCACTCTCCGCTTCTGTTCTGATATTCATATTCCGTATATTCCGCCTCCGTAAGACGCTCGGTCATATTTTCGGTATTCAGAAAATCACGATAGCCCTCGCGAAACCGCTCATCTACATATCCGATAATTTCCTTGCAGAACTGCGTATCAAGCGTTCCGTCCTTTGCGACATTGCTCAAATCCGGCGGATATTTCAAAAGCTCGTAGTGATTTGCTTTGAGATCGATCAGTGCCGTAAGACTGTAGACATGGCTGATAGCCTGTATGGTTTCATACTGCCGATTGATCTCGCGGGCGCGTTCTGCTCTTGCTCTGGAATGGAAGAAGCCGATTATGAATACAATCATCACATAAACCGAAAACGCAAACAGCATGATGGCGCGACAGGGCGAATATATTGCACCCGCCGGATAGAAAGCATAAATATCATAATTCCGGCATTTGACGATACCGCCGTAAAAGACGGCTCCGCCCGAAACAATCCTTGTAAGCTCATTTCCGGCTTTCCGCTCTTTCAGAGCTGTAAGCTCCGGTATCTCATCCGCTCCGGTATATGCGCCATCGAGATTTGTTGCAATTATTCTGCCGTCTTCGGCAATGCAAAGTGTTCCGTCAAGTCTCGTTTCGTTTCTCGCCAAAAGATTTCTGACAGGAGAATAATGAAGCTCCAGCTTCTTGCCTGCCTGCCTTGATGCGCAGAATATAATGCCCTTTGCGTCCGTTCTGGCTACGGCGGCAATATCGTAGTTATCCCCGCTGTGCCGGATTCTCGCCGAATAAACATTCTTCGGATGGTCTGAAATCGCCTTTATGGCAGGACTTTGCAGCTCCGCTATCCAGCTCTCATAGCATTCATCCGCCGTACCGTTACATTTGACGGTTCTCATGAAGTTGTCCGGATTCAGATTTTCGTCGAGTACAAGTATGCAGCTCAGTCTCTGGCTGTCGTAGATCCTCTCAATATATTCCTGTCTTGCGCCATCATCAAGCATGGCAAGCGCTTCGCTGAGACTCTCTGCCTTCTCGGTAAGCCTGATGAGACTTTTTACTTCATCCGCCGCCAGAAATTCATCGTAATCGTTGATTTGCTTTTTCAGATCGCTTATATTTCTGTCCATCGTCTTTTGCGCTTCTCTTCGGCTGTATTCAATGCTGAAGAAAAGCGTGCCCAGCATCATAAGAGCTCCGATTGAAATAATAAGTGCGGCAACACTGATATCATGCTTTTGCAAAGAAGTTCTTTTCGTTTTCTGTTTCATTTTTCATTCCCCTTCAGCGCAAAATCAATGTCGAGCGAATATTTTTCCAGTATTTTTCGTATGGTTCCGTCATTCTTCATTTCGGTAAGAACGGCTGTCAGCTGTCCGGCTCTCTTCGCTCCCGTCTCCCTGTCAAAGGCAACCCCGAGATCAGCAGACAACAGTGCCTCGTCAAGCACGCGATATTCTCCGCTGATATTCCGAATATGGTCAAGACAGGCTGTCTCGTGTCCGGCACATGCATCGACGTATTCCTTTTTCAGTGCGGCAAATACATCCGTCATCGTAGCAAAGCTGTATACTTTTTTGACGGAAACTCCGCTTATCGCATCATCTGAAAACAGCTCGTCGGGCTTTGAAGCATTCTGCACGGCGATGTTTTTCCCGTTCAGATCCTTCAGCGTGCGTATATCGCTTGCGGCTTTGACAACAACTACCTGCCTGCTGTGCATATACGGTCCCGCCCATGAGTAATCGTCTTCCCTTCCGTTCATGGAAAAGCTGCCCCACAGGCAGTCTACCGTCCCGCTTTGCAGGCAAGCGTCCTTATTCTGCCATGATATCTGCTTAAATTCCGGTGTCACGCCGAGCCTGCGGCAGGCTTCCTCGGCTATCTCCACATCAATACCGGCGAAGTCGCCGTTATCATCCAGATAAAAATACGGCGAATAAATATCACTGCCGATAGTAAGCGTTTCCTTCTCTGTCGGCTTTTCCGGAGCATCGGCTCCGGTACAGCCCGAAAGAAGCAGGCACATTGCCGCCAGAAAAGCGGCGGCAAGTCTTATAGCTTTCCTTTTAGTAAAATTCATAAAATACACATCCCTTTTAAAATTACCGAAACGCCCGCAGTGTGCTTACGACAATCCGGTTTATGAAGCCCGACAGCTCCTCACGGCTGTATCTGCCGTAGCCATCCACCACCACATGAAGCAATCCGTTTGAAAGATGGATATAAAGCATATCGAGCTCCGCTTCGGTGGCGTGCTTCAGCTCCCCGCGCCAATAGTCGATGCTTTTTTCTCTCGCAAGCTCCGTCATTTTAGCGAGAATCTTTCTGTCGCCTCCGTGAAAGACCAGTACGCGGCAAGCATTATCGTTGCGCTCTATCATTTCATAGATTGCGCTCATAAGTGAAGTGACATCGAGCGAGCGAATATATTTCAGCGACTCCTCGAAGCCTTCAAGCATCTCGTTTTCTATGCTCTCAAGCAAGGCAAAGCAGTCGGTATAGTGTGCATAGAAGGTTGCGCGGTTCAGCTCAGCAAGCTCACAAACCTCCTTGACCGTAATTTTATTTATCGGCTTTTTTTCAAGCAGTTGCAAAAGGCTGTCCTTCAGCACCTTCTGCGTATAGCGTACACGGGCATCTGTCTTTTTCATAGAAAAACTCCCTTCACAAAATATTCACAAAGATAAGCGACATCATCGGCTGCTCCTGTCGGATATCTTTCGGTTTCATAAAAGCTGACGGTTGCTATTTGCCTCTATCTGCATTATACTATAACTGTGAAAGATATTCAACACTTATCTTGAAAAAGGAGGGTAAAAATGTATAAAAAATATTTTGTTACCGGAGCAACAGGCTTTCTCGGCAAAGCGGTAGTACAAAGACTGCTCACAAAAGCGGCTGATATTTACGCTCTGGTCATGAAAGACGATCCGCTTGCAGCCACTCTGCCAAACGGAATACATGTTTGTGTGGGCAATGTCTGCGACCCCTCATCTCTTGATTCGTTTCTCAACGGTGCGGACGGACAAAGCTGTGTGATACACTGCGCGGGAATCGTCTCCGTCGCCAGCCGCCCGGGTGAACAGCTTTATAAGGTCAATGTCGGCGGTACGAAAAATATCGTCAATGCATGCATTTCTCACAGCGTCGGAAAGCTGGTTTATGTCAGCTCGGTACATGCTCTTACGGAAAAACCGAAGGGCATTGAAATAGATGCCGAGACCGATGCCTTTAACCCTGACAGGCTCGTCGGCGATTATGCCAAAAGCAAGGCGATGGCAACCCGAATCGTTCTGGATGCCGCGAGAGCTTCGCTTGACGCAAGCATTGTACTTCCCTCAGGCATCATCGGTCCCGGAGACACGGCGGGAGGAAGCATCACAGAGTTGCTTTTGTCTTTTCTCGCCGGAAAGTTGCCGATTGCCGTAAAGGGCGGATATGATTTCGTCGATGTGAGGGATGTTGCGGCAGGCATTGTCTCATGTGCGGAAAAGGGCGTACGCGGAAAATGCTATATTCTCTCCGGTCACTATGCCACAATCAGAGATATTCTCGAAACGGTTGCCGGAAGCACCGGCATAAAAAAAGCCGTATCGTATATTCCCATCGCGCTGGCAAAAATCGTTGCGCCGTTCTATGAGCTGGACAGTATCCGCAGAAAGAAAAAGCTGTTCTTTACTCCATATGCGGTTCATGTGCTCCAAAGCAACGCCAGATTTTCCAAAAAATCATCCGAAAACGATCTCGGCTATACCCCGCGCTCGCTGAAGGAAACGCTTCTGGATACGGTAAAGTGGCTGAAAAAAGCTCGCCCGGCGACAATTTGAAGTTTTTTCAGACGAATACGGCGAAAAGCGACAACTCTCAAAAAAAGAGCTGTCGCTTTTCTTGTTTTTTTCCTTTCGGATCTGAAATACATGCTCTGTTTCTCCCCTTACCGGTATGGCAGTCAAAGCATTTACCGGCACTTCGGAGAAAAGGCGTGAGACGCATCGGTTTATGATAATATCTTTTTTGAAAAGACAGTCTGTCCGAATTTTCGTGTGCTCTCAGCGAAAAATACTTGACATTATTCCATCTTGGGAATATAATATAAACAGAGAGACGGTGTACATGATAAAATATATTTCTGCCGTGGAAGCGGCAAAACGCCGGAATATTTCAAGACGCCGCACAATTGTTCTAAAAGCGTCAGGTACATCCGCTCAAACGGTGCGGGAAGAAATTATCCCCGATTCAGCAACGGTTTTACACCACGACCCGTAGGCGAAACAGCACAGGCAAAGCCCACGAGCCACGCATGATATAATACAAGGCATCAGCTTTGCACTGCAGGGTCGATGCCTTGCGGCATTTTTACAGAGGAGGTATATCATGAAAAGAAGAATCATCACAATAGGGCGCGAATTCGGAAGCGATTGCCGAATATCTGAAAAGATATCTGTTTGACTGACAGGTTGCAAGGACTCAGAGTCTGAAATTAAAGCAGAGCAGATAAGCCTCGGGAGTTATGCAGGGGCGCAGATCCGCCGTCATGCGGCGCTGTTCAGCGCAGTCGTCCCATCGGAATCTAACTGCAGAGCCTTAAAAACGAATCAAACCAAGGAGTAAAATAAGATGAAAAAGAAAATTGCAGTAGCCTTTCTTGCAAGCTTGCTTTTGAATCTCTTGCTTGCAGTGCCGATACAAGCCAACTCCGCTCAGCGTCACTGGAGCGGAACAGACAGCACCGGCGCACTCGTAAAAGACAAGAGCTGTCCGCTCGTGGTGGATAAAGAGCTTCTGACCTTTGATGTGCAGGAGTTCCCGAAGAATTACTACAACAGTATCGAAGAATTCCTCGCCTATACAGGTAAGGTCACGGCTGAGTACACATTCCGCAACCCCGCCGACTATACGGTGACTGCCACGCTTGTCTTTCCGTTCGGTAACCTGCCTCATTACGGAGAATATATCTACGATTCCCCGACCGATAAGTATACCGCCGTTTCGGATACCGAAAAGTACGGTGTTAAGGTCAACGGCAAGTTGATCAAGGCTACCGTGCGTCATACGCTGAAATACAGAGGAACACCGTTCTCTTTAGACGAGGATATGCCGAAGCTGACAGATGGATATATCGCGGACAGCTTTTTCCGTCCCGATCTCCCTGTATGGGTACAGCAATATTCCGTTGAAGGCATCAGTGCCGAAAACCAAGTCGCAACCGCCGCTTTTGTTCTGCGTGAGGATTCCTCAAAAACACGGGTGCTGTGGGAGGAAAAGAGCGGCATAGCTACGCTGAAAGACGGTATCCGAATATCCGGCTGGACAAAAACCGGCGACACACTTACCGTATATATTTTCGGTGAACCTCCGAAGGACGGTATCACATGGTCGCTTTATGAAAACGGCGCGTGTGAAAAGAAAATTGACGGCAATATTACCTTGAAACATTCGGAACAGATGACCTTCCGGGATTTTGTTTTCAGGGAATACGACAATAACTCCGGCATATCGGAGAGTGATTGGTATAATGCGCAGGTTGCATTTATGAACGCCGGTTCAAAGGATTGGATGTACGGCGGAATTTACACCGAAAAATACTCCTTTTCACTGATGCGGTGGTACGAGTATACCCTGTCGCTGGAACCGGGACAGACTTTGACAAACACGGTAACAGCCCCGCTGTATCCGGCAATTGATGCGGGCTACACACCGAGTATTTATACCTACACCTATCTGCTCTCTCCTGCAAAGACATGGGCGCAGTTCGGAGAGCTGAAAATCGTGGTAAACACACCGTATTACATGACCGAAAATAATCAAGGCAACTTTTCAGGGACGGAAAAGGGCTATGAACTGACCCTGCCGGGTCTGCCGGAAAAAGAGCTGACCTTCACCTTGTCGGAATCAGAGCATCCCCAACCTCCAAAGTTATCGCTTCCGTTCCATCCGGTCTTCCTGTTTGCAGGCTTTGCCGGCTTTGTGCTGATCGGCGGAGGCGTGATTGCCGTTGTGCTGATTATGAAAAGAAAAAAGAGCCGTGGGAAAGAGCAGTCCTGAAAAAAGAGAGGCAAGCCCGATTTGTGGCAGAGCTCTGCTTCGTGAGTGTCCGGCGCATTTTCTTCTGACGGCGGCTGCCGGAATACTCGGAGGCCTTTTGGTGGCATTCTTCTCTGAATTTCCGTCTGACGGGCTGTGGGCGGCGCAAAACACAAGGCTGTTCCCGGCATTGACCGACCTTTTATGTACCGCAGGATATTTTGTTCTGATTCTGCTTCCGATATTGATGAAAAGAGGTGACCGAAAATGTTAAAGCGAAAAGTTTCCGCCATATGGATCTTAATTCTTGCCGTGATAACCGCTGCCGCCTGCATTTTTGCGACGGTGATATATATCCGATACGGCAGACAGACACCGAACAAGGCTCGTGAGCTCGGGCAGTTTCGCTTTCTGAAAGCTGAAAGCGACTCTGCGGGAGTAAGTTTCGAAGTGATCAACATCCGTGAGGTCGGCTCGGATGTTGTTCTGGATTTGCGGTGGATCAATAATTCCGGAAACCCCATTGCATACGGCGAAGCATATGAGCTGTATCGACTGAAGGACGGAAATTGGGAGAAAATTGATACGAAGCTCTTTTTCCCCGATATATGCTACTGTATAAACAGCGGATCTGTCGGCATGATTTCTTATACAATACCGGGGCATATCGATATGACAGAAGGAGAGAGATATCGTTTGCAGACCGAATTTCGATTCCAATACGGGGATGAGTATTTTGAACCGTTAAAAAATCGGTTGGAATTTGAAATAGTGAAAGCTACGAAGCACATTCCGAAGGAGGCTTACACCTACAGATCCGAGCATGACTTTGCAACGCTGCATCTTGACCCGGACAACAGTACCTTCTCCCTCAGCCTGTCTGTGCTCAGCTCCTATTGGCCGCGCGGCAGATATACAGAAAAAAGCGGACATATCATTTGCAAAGCCGCAGATAACACCGGTAACACCTATACTTTCCGCCGGGAAAAAGATTCATTGGTATTTGTGGCAGGTCGTTCTTCCGAAATCCCGCAGTGGTCATTATCTGATAGAAAAGCGATAGGAGGCGTTTTGGACGGCGCGGTCTTCGTCGCAGTTCCGACAAAAAACAACCATTGGTGTACCACCTCTTAAGATAAACATCCTGACCACATCAGGCGGTGCACATGAATTTGAGACTTCTCTTTGCCTCGGCACATGGACAACTACCGAAAACAACTCAAACAATACAGGGGCTTCTATGCAATTCTGCGGTCCGGATATCGGAAAAGAAAGCGGTCTGCCAGAGATTACAACTGAAAGTGCAGCATCAAGGTCCGACCGAAAAGCCAGCCGTCTCTTGCTGTTTTTTGATACGCTTCCCGACAATGTGACGATAAAGTGTATGCCAAAGGAAGGCGGAAACATCAGACAGATTGCAGATATTGAGCGCGATTATATGCACTACTCATTTCAGCTTCTGGAGGGGAGTTATATCTATCGCGTGATAACCGAATGGAATAACGGAAATCGGCGGTTCTGTACACCTATAATTTCTCATGCTGCGAAAGGAATATGATATGACATATACTCAAAAAACGATGGATAATCTCCGGCGACTTGCCGCGCTGTCCGACAAAAGAAACGGCATTACTCCGGAGATGTATACCGAGCACGCAGTGTTTCGCGGGCTCAGAGATATGGCAGGCAACGGCGTTGTGACCGGGCTTACCGAAATATCTACCATAAAAGCAAAGGAAAAAGCACCGGACGGCACCGTTCATACATGTCCCGGGGAACTTTAACTCATTGCATAAGAAGGAAAGAAAAAATGAAATGGTTTTATGAACTTTTGTGGCTTTGGAAATGCTTGGGCATATCGCTGTTGATATCTGCCGTCAGCACTACCGCCGTGACACTGATCGGCAAGGCAAGAAAGTCCCGTCTCCGTGTCTTAACGGGATTTTTCATTGCTGTTACTACATTTATTGTGGTTGCCTTGGTTCTGATTATACTGTCCAACCGTCCGGTTCCGCTTGCCGGTATCCGGTAAGAACAAAGATGGAGGAAGAGAAAAATGGGATTCTGGTTCTATATGGTGTTTATTGACTCACTGATTCCGATTGCAATGATAGGATTCGCCTTCTATTTTTTAATTTAAAGAAAGCACCCAAAGGAATAAACTCTGTCTTTGGTTATCGGACAAGAAGCTCAATGAGAAATCGGGAAACCTGGGAATATGCCCATAAGCATTGCGGAAAAGTGTGGCTCTTAACAGGCTGTGCTACATTGTCTTTGTCTTATATCTCTCTGATTGTGATGCTTTTAACATTAAGACGATAGGGCTCTATGGCGGTATTGTTTGCGGAATACAGTTAATAGTACACATTATTTTCAGACAAATGTCACCGCAAAAATCTACATATAGTATTGGTTATGTGTATGTTATACTTCATATAGATAATACGGATATATTTATGGGTTGTTGTTTCACTCATGTAAGGCGTTTTTGATATTCGGCGCGACTACTCTCCTTTTGCTCTTCAAGTCAAACAATCAAATACAGCTGATTTCCCTGTGCCGGCTTGTCATATGCCATTTTGATCTTCAGCCCATACTCCGCGTTGATGTCAGAGTTGCTGATGTAGTTCTTGTTCTGCTTTTTCAAACTGAGCCTTTCCCGCTCCGCAAAGCGGACATTCTAAATCCTCCGGAATCGCACTCCACGGCATACCGGGAGCAATTCCCCCTTCCGGATAGCCATTCTCCTCATCGTATTCCCATCCGCAGATATTGTATTCGTATCCGCTCCTCCCGGTTGTTTTCGGGAATTGCAGAGGAGGAGCTTGAACCGATGCTCTCCTGCCTTGAAGCAAGGCGGGAAGCCTTTCCGAAGGACGCTTTTCTGCTCCGCGTCGGGGACACGGCGGAATCCGTGGGAATCGTTTTGTCCGGAAGCATAATTATTATACAGGAGGATATCTGGGGAAACCGAAATATTCTCTCAAAAGCGGGACAGGGGCAGGTTTATGCCGCCGCTTTTGCCTGCGCGCCGGGTGCGGTGCTGAATGTGAGCGTCGTTGCCGAAACGCCGGTTACGGTAATGCTTCTGAACATCAGACGTGTTCTCACCGTCTGCTCCTCCGCCTGTGAGCATCACAACCGCATCATACGAAATCTGCTGGCGGAGCTTGCCGAGAAAAATCTGCTTCAGAATGAAAAACTCACCCACATGGGGCAACGGACAACAAGGGGGGGAAGTTGATGTCATATCTTTCGGCGGAGGCACAGCGTCTCGGTCGATATGAATTCGATATTCCGTTTTCAAGGCAACAGCTGGCGGATTATCTCGCCGTGGAACGCAGCGGGCTTTCGCTTGAGCTCGGAAAAATGCAGAAGGACGGACTGCTGGAATTTCATAAAAATCATTTTGTTCTCAAATTATAGGGATATTTTCGGAGGTTCGATTATGATAAAAATACTTTTGGTGGAGGACGACAAGACGATCGTCGCCAACCTGACCGAATACCTGAACGGTGCAGGATATATTGTCCGAAGCGTGTCCGGACAGTCTGCCGCTATTGCGGTGCTGGCGGAAGAAAAGGCGGATCTGGTGCTGCTTGATGTGTCCTTGGCGGAGGGCAACGGCTTTTCCGCGTGCAGAGCCATCAAATCCGAATTTGACCTGCCCGTCATTTTTCTGACCGCCTCCGGCGATGAATACAGCACCGTTACAGGCTTTGACCTCGGTGCCGACGATTATATACCGAAGCCGTTTCGCCCGAGGGAGCTTCTTTCACGCATCAAAAACATTCTCCGGCTTACCGGCAGTACGGGAAAGACCGTAAAGCTCGGCGATGTGGTGGTGGACACCGAAAAAGGCACCGCAATGAAGAATAACAAAGACCTGTTTCTTTCTGCGCTGGAATACCGTCTTTTGTTGGCTTTCATCAACAATCGCGGGATCGTGCTTACCCGTGAGCGGCTGCTTGACTCAATGTGGGATGTTGCCGGAGCCTATGTAAACGACAATACGCTGACGGTATATATCAAGCGTCTGCGTGAGAAGATCGAGGACGACCCTGCAGAGCCGAAAATAATTCAGACGGTCCGCGGGATAGGATACAAGGTGGACGCATGATGAAGCTTTTGAAGAACAAAGAGGTGCGCGGCGCACTGCTGTGGCAGCTTTCCGTCTCCGTAATTGCCTGTCCCCTCTGCTTTCTGTTCGACCTCCGTGCCGGACTGACGGCTGTCGTTCTTTCTCTGCTCCTTATGCTGATCTTCTGCATCGGCACTTACAAGAGGTATCGAAGGATTGCCTCCCTTGCGGATGATATCAATCATGTTCTGCACGGCGACAGCCTGATTGATTTTGATAACTATTCGGAGGGCGAGCTGAGTATTCTTCACAGCGAAATCTACAAGATGACGGTCCGTCTGCGTGAGCAACAACAAAAACTCATAAGCGACAAGGAATATCTGGCGGATTCCTTAGCCGATATATCACACCAGATCCGCACACCGCTGACCTCGATAAATCTGCTGGTGGAACGGCTGTCGGCGTCCGGTCTGTCCGATGAATGCAGGCATCAGCTCACAAACGAGCTTTACGGGCTGCTCGACCGCATTGACTGGCTTATTACCACCCTGCTGAAAATATCGAAGCTGGACGCCGGAACAGTACAGTTCAACAAAGAGACGGTCAGCCTGGAAATGCTGATAAATAAGTCCTGCGCTCCTCTGCTCATACCTATTGAGCTTCGCGGGCAGGAGCTTATCATCCGTGCCGAAGGGAATTTTTACGGAGATCCCGCCTGGACAAGCGAGGCTGTCGGCAACATTGTGAAAAACTGCATGGAGCATACGCCGGACGGCGGAAAGATTGAAATTGAAGCGGCTGAAAATGCCCTGTATTCCGAAATCATAATCAAGGATAACGGCACCGGGATTTCTCCGGAGGACCTTCCGCACATCTTTGAGCGCTTTTATAAGGGAAAAGACTCCGACGGCAAGAGCTTCGGTATCGGACTTGCCTTGTCACGCATGATTATTGCGGGGCAGAAAGGCACAGTCAAAGCGGAAAATCGGAAAAACGCGGGTGCTATGTTCACTCTCCGCTTTTATAAGGGAACCGTCTGACCGGCGGCTCCCTTTTTCAAAATGACGGATTTGTCACTTTGAAGTCACCGT
Source organism: uncultured Ruminococcus sp. (assembly GCA_905202255.1). Lineage (GTDB taxonomy): Bacteria > Bacillota > Clostridia > Oscillospirales > CAG-272 > Apopatosoma. Next base: position 3,462 of record CAJKRH010000007.1, on the reverse strand, counting down.
CGTGTCATTCGTATAAAGTAAAATGAGGGCATAAAAAGCAAAAGGAGCGTTTCGAAATGGAAATATTGCGGGTTGAAAACCTTACAAAGATATACGGAAAAGGTGAGAATGAGGTGCGGGCGCTGGACGACGTATCGTTTTCGGTAAATAAAGGAGAGTTTATCGCCGTGATCGGCCCCTCCGGCTCCGGCAAATCCACCCTGCTTCACATTCTCGGCGGTGTGGACAGGCCGACAAGCGGCAGGGTGCTTATGGACGGCAAGGACGTCTATGCGCAAAACGAGGAACAGCTTGCTATCTTCCGCCGCCGTCAGGTTGGGCTGATCTATCAGTTCTACAATCTTATCCCCGTACTCAATGTAACGGAAAATATCACACTCCCCGTGCTTATGGACGGACAGAGGGTCAACAGTGACAGACTCAAAGAGCTTATAACCACGCTGAAGCTCGATGGTCGTGAAAACCACCTGCCGAATCAGCTTTCCGGCGGTCAGCAGCAGAGAGTGTCCATCGGTCGGGCTCTGATGAATGCGCCTGCGGTGGTGCTTGCCGATGAGCCGACAGGAAACCTTGACTCCAAAAACAGTAAGGAGATCGTAGACCTTCTCAAGATTTCCAACGAGAAATACGGTCAGACGCTCATTGTTATCACTCACGATGAAAGCATTGCTCTTCAGGCGGACCGCATTATCTCAATTGACGACGGAAAAATCACGAGAGACGAGGTGATCCGCAGATGAATGTTTTCAACAAGGTCACCTTGGCTTCGCTGAAGAAGAACCGGACAAGGACCGTTGTTACGATCATCGGCATTATGCTCTCAGCCGCTATGATCTGCGCCTCAACTACCTTTGTTGCCAGTATGCAGAACTTTGTGCTGAGATATACGATCTACAAAACCGGAGACTGGCACGGTGCGGTTTATGATGCCGCATACAATGATTATGAGGATATCGGCGGCTCCGGAAAAGTCGCGTCCGCCACCTATGCGCAGGTTCTCGGCTATGCAAGGATAAACAGCGCCAACGAGCGCAAGCCGTATGTGTATGTCCTCGGCGGCGATGCGGCGTCCGGATATTTTGAAACCATGCCCGTGCATCTTACCGCAGGAGAGCTTCCGAAAAACTCCTCGGAGATCATTTTGCCGGAACATCTTTCCGCCAACGGCAAGGTAAGCTATAAAATCGGAGATACCGTTACTCTTGAGGTCGGTGACAGAATTCTTGACGGCAAAAGGCTGGGACAAATCAACCCTTTTTTCACCTATGACAGCGAAATTCAAGTCGAAGTGAAAAATGACGAAAAGCTCGAAAACACAGTGACAAGGACATACACGGTCGTCGGCATATATGAAAGACCGGCATTTGAGAATACCGACGCTCCCGGATACACGGCGCTTACCGTAGCCGACAGAGGAGCGGACGGTCAATCGCCGATCGACTGCCATTTCAAAATGAAAAAGCCCTCCGCCGTATACGACTTTATGAAAGAGACGGGCTATACGGAAGCCTATCGTTATGCCTACAATACCGATGTACTGCTATATTCCGGCGTTTCGCGGTTTGACTCGGTTACCGCCACCCTTTACAGTCTTGCGGCTATTGTAATAGGGCTGATTGTCTTTGCCTCCGTCTCTCTTATCTACAATGCATTTTCCATCTCCGTGTCGGAAAGAACAAAGCAGTTCGGTCTGCTTTCGTCGGTGGGCGCTACCAGAAAACAACTCAGAAGGATGGTCACATTCGAAGCGTTGACCGTCAGTGCCATAGGCATTCCGCTTGGCATTCTTGTCGGAATCGGCGGCATCGGGATAACGCTTCTCCTGCTCGGAGATAAATTCAGCTCCATCGTCGGTAAAGAGCATATCCCCCTGCGGCTCTGCGTATCGTGGGAGTCGGTCGTTATTGCCGCTGTGATCGCACTGATAACGGTGCTTATCTCGGCGTGGATTCCCTCGAAAAGAGCCACAAGGGTATCTGCCGTGGAAGCCATCCGCCAGAGCATGGATGTCAGGGCAGACAATAAACCGACAAAAACCTCAAAGCTCGCCTATAAGCTGTTCGGACTTCCCGGGGTCATAGCCGGAAAGTATTACAGACGAAGCCGTAAAAGGTATCGGGCTACCGTTGTCAGCCTGTTTATGAGCATTGTTCTCTTTATCTCCGCCTCTGCCTTCACCGATTATCTGGTGAAATCGTCGACGGGGGCATTATCCTCCGAACAATTCGACCTGAAGTACACGACAGACCTTGATACTCCCGATTCAAAAACGCCGGACGAGCTGCTGGCGCTCCTCTCGTCCGAGCAGAATATTACCGGCAGTGCGTATGCCAAAAGCCTGTTTTTACAGGGCGACATCCCCCGCAAATATGTGACGGATACCTATATCAACCGTTTCGCCGATTTTGGCTCCGCAAAGGATAAAACCAACACGGATACCGTGGGAATATCGGGATATCTGTACTTCGTGGATGATGCCGAATTTAACCGTCTGCTGAAAAAATACAGGCTCAGCGAAGCGGACTACTATAACAAAGAAAAACCTTTGGGCATTGCAATTGACAAAAATATTGAATTTGACCGGACACTTGAAAAGTATGTCACGCTGGATACGCTGAAGGGTGACAGTTGTGAGATCGAATGCCTTCTGTATCGTGAGATTGACGGATACTTCCGGAAGGGAAACAAATTCGACGAAAACGACAACGAGTTTGTCATATATCAGTCGCGGAAGGATGAAAAGGACACCATAGAGCTTCCTTATGAGGAGTCGCTCGTCAGGTACACCCTGAGAGCCGAGAAAACCATTGAAGAGGCTCCGTTCTTCGTCAGCCGAAGCACGCCGGTGAAGCTGAGCATGATCTACCCGTACAGTATGATGGAAAGCGTTATCCCGAAGGAGGGGCTGAACAGCTTCAGGGAGACAGGCTTCTTTCTCACATCGGACAATCATGCCGCAAGTTTTGAAAAGCTGGCAACAATGCTGACCGAGAACGGACTCAGCACGAGAGAGCTTACAGACATTGCCCGACTTGCCGAGGCCAACCGTAATATCATAACGATTATCAAGGTTTTTGCCTACGGCTTCATTGTGCTTATCTCCCTGATTGCCGCGGCGAATGTGTTCAATACGATCTCCACGAATATCAGCCTGCGCCGCAGAGAATTTGCCATGCTGAAATCTGTCGGGATGACGCAGAAGGGCTTTCACAGGATGATGAACTATGAGTGCCTGCTTTACGGCTCGAAAGCGCTTATGCTCGGACTGCCGGTATCCTGCGGAATCACATATCTCATGTACCGCTCGGTAAATCAGGCTTATGAAACCGCCTTCCGCCTGCCATGGGCAGCTGTCGGCATCGCCGTGATGAGCGTGTTTCTTGTCGTATTCGCCACCATGATGTATTCAATGAGCAAGGTAAAAAAGGACAATCCCATCGACGCCTTGAAAAATGAGAATCT